>JAUVZS010000141.1:0-4453 GCA_030602435.1 Clostridia bacterium | reverse complement strand
ATTGGAGTCATTTATGATCCGGGGAATATGGTCTATGAAGGATATGAAAATTGGCAAATGGGAATGCAGTTATTGGGAAAGTATTTAGCTCATGTCCACGTTAAAAATTCCTCTTGGATAATTGAGAGAAAAGATGAAAATGGGATATTCTTCTGGAAACCTATATCGGCTCGGTTAAAGGAAGGAATTGTTGAGTGGAAACAGGTTATGGATGACCTTAAGGCGGTAGGTTATGAGGGATATCTTTCTTTTGAGGATTTCTCAGATATTCCTACAGAAGAGAAATTGGCTAAAAATATAGAATATCTCAAAAGTTTAGAATAAAAAAAGCCTTTGTTGAATCCTTCATCTCTCTTTCTCCTCGAGTAATTTAAGGGGATATTTTCCATATTGGCGAACTAAATTAACCATATATTCATAGTTTTCTGGGGGTACATTCCCGGCTACAGAATGGTCTGAAGCTATAATATAACCGCCACCTTTAGCGGCATTAAGCCTATACAAAATCTCCTTTTTTATATCCTCTTTTGTTCCATTAATAAGGGTACGCACATCAATACCTCCCCAAAAAGCTAACCTTCTACCATACTCTTTCTTTAATTTAACTACATCAAGCCCGGATTTAACTTCAAGGGGATTATAGCAATCAATGCCAGCAGCAATTAAATCATTATAGATTTCTTTAGCATTTCCACATCCGTGATAAATAATTTTTACATTATACCTCTTAAATTCCTTGCACATTCGCTCAATACAGGGAAAATAAAGCTTCCTCCATATAGGAGGAGAATAAAACATACCTTTATCATAAGCAACATCCCCCCAGATAACCATTCCTGTGAGTTCGGCGACTCTTTCTAATTGCTGCCTACCGATCTCAATCATAAAATCTGTAGCTCTTTGGGCAAAAGCTTTTAGCTTTTTAAAAGATAACATAATATCCATAAAATGTCCTTGCATTCCCCGCGCTCTGGTTAAAACCTCATTAGGTTCACAAACACCTCCAAACAAACAAAAATCCTCTTTGTATGCTTTAACTGCATCCATATAACTGGGAAGCTCACTAAAATTATCTCCCATATTTATTAAATCTTGGCGAATATCATTATAACGCCGATCATCACGAGGGTCATCAAATTCAAATTTTTCGTAATCATCGGCACTTTTAATAGAGAAATCCAAATATCCAGGCATAGCTGCTCCTTCCCCCAATGACATTTTCACTACAGAGCCCCATCCCGACTTATAGATAATTTCTCTCTCATCTCTTTTAATAATTTCTGGCTTTTTGATCTTTGGATCCATATTGGGATTAACTACCAAAAGGTCCAAATCATAGTAGCGATAGATATCTACATTCTTATCCAATCCTTTTTCCTTAATCCAATTGTTAATAAATTGAGTCCAGAAGAAATCAGTAATGGGAACTTTATCAGGTTCCTCGTGATTTAAAGCTTTCAATACCCTTTCCCTTTTAACTTCAGCTTTAGACAAGATTGACATTTATTCCTCCTATTCTGTTCTCTTTGAATATTTATGCTAATCCACATGAAAAACTTCTTCCATCTCTGCCCACCATTCATCAGGTTTTTTTGTAGGTAGAGGTTCTTGCATGGGCATAATGATCTTCCACCACTCCTGGGTATGAGGATCATCAGCCATCTTTTTCATATCAGCTTTACAGTTGCTGCCTATATACTCAAAATAGGAAAATAGATAATTATCTTTAAAAAAAATAGAGTAATTTCTTATATTACACTCCTTAATCTTCTTTAGCACCTCTGGCCAGACAGAAGCATGATAACGTTTATACTCTTCAGTCTTTTCTGGTTTTATCTTAATTACTGAACCTATTCTTCGCATATTTATCCTCCTTCTTTCACAGGCTAGTATTGTCAAAAGTTTTTTACTAATTTTCTCCTAAACTCTTTATTGTCAAGTGTTTTAGTGAAAGTGACTTGCCTCCCCCCTATTTTTTGTAGTAGGATTAGGTAAATCCACCAAAAAGGAGGCAAGCCTGATGAGAAAGACCTCTCGTCTTGTTATGATTGGTTGTTGAGCTTACCAAACTCATAGGCCGTCTCGTACATGACCAGAATATTCTCCAGGGGAATCTCTGGCAAAAGGTGCTGGCTGGGTGCTATAACGAGGCCTCTGTAGCGTTTGAAAAGCTCAATTCGATGTAGAACCTCTCTTTTAACGTCCTCTAAATTGCCGAAGGGAAGAGTGTGCTGGGTATCTATGGAACCGTGAAAGATGAGCTTTCCCCTGTACTTTTTCAACAGTCTTTCGATATCCATCCCCCGAGCTCTAACCTGGACAGGCTCTATGGCATCAAGGTCTATTTCAATTAAATCAGGAAGAAAAACTTCCACACTTCCACAACTGTGCTGCATTATCTTAAGGCTGTAGCTTTTGGCCAGGGAGTAAAGCCTTTTTATATGAGGTATTATAAGTTTTCTCCACATGGAAAGACTGATCAAAGGTCCCTGCTGAGTTCCATAATCATCTCCGGTAAAGAAAATATCCAGCTTTCCCTTTGATACCTCGAACATTCGTCGGGAGACCTCCCAAAAAAAGTCACATATTCTCTCCATCAAACGATAGGCAAGATCTGGCTCATCGTACATTAAAATGAGAAACTTCTCCATCCCTACCAGGTCCATTGCAACATTAGAAAACCAACTCCATCCTCCCCCAAGAACTGCATGTTCTTCAAATTTCTCAGTTTCCTCCCGGAAAACGCCATAGTCAAAAAAATCCGGTGAAGGCCAGGGATAATTTTCAATATCTTTCACCGAAGACATATTTTTTAAGGGATGATTAACAGGATAGCCAAAATCTCCCACTCCCACTCTGGGAATTCCAAAGTAATCAGTGGGAGTCCCATCAGGGGCTTTAAGTTCAGGACCGATCCAGGGAGCTCTGGCCCAGCGAAAATCAACGTGAAGAGCCTCCATTAACTCTAGCTGTCCCTTAACCCCCAGCTTCTTAATTAAACTGTTGTACACTGCCTCACAGGCACAAAAATCAACTGCTACCCTATCGGGTAGCTTAAACTCATAGGTTTTTAAAACCCTTTCTTTAGAGGTCATCTTTATCCTTTTATGGCCCCAAAGCCCAGCCCCTTTATCAGGTGTTTGGAGATACTCCTCAATCTTCTCGGGTCTTATTTTAGTCGCCGAACCGACTCTTTGCGTATTTTATCCCTCCTGTATATATTTTCCATGTTCTATTGCTGCATTAACCATAGCAAGGTAATTCTTTGGAGGGATCCCTTTAAAAATACTGGTGGAAGAACCAATAACATAACCCCCTCCTTCTTTTAATCCATCCAGATGTTTCTTGACCTCAACTTTTATTTCTTCCTTTGTTCCTGTAGTAAGTAAAACTACATCTATATTACCAAAGAAAGCTATTTTCCCGTACCACTTTTTCTTTAAAGCATAAATATCATTATAAGTTGGCTCAACAGGATGAATTCCTCTAACCCCAAGTGGCAGCAAAAGAGATATTACTTCTTTTAGGTCACCATCAGTGTGAGTAGTAACTATTTTACCTGCTTTTTTAGCCGGTGCTAATAGTTTTTTCATTCGGGGAATAACTAATCCTTTGAACATATCCCTATTAATCATAAGACCGCTACCGGTAGCAATATCATCATTGTAAAGTACCCAGGCAATATCATCTTTATACTTTTCACATACTGCTTCCATAGCTCTTACCTGGACTGCAAGTATTATATCCATAATATGTTCCACTAATTTCATATTATCATAAAGCATATACATAAAATCTTGGAAGCCAATGGAAAGAAGGGTACTATCAAATATGGAAGTGAAGTTTGCCACTACCCCAACGCCTGTACCTTCTGCTACTTCAAGATAGCGCTCAAGTCTATCAAGCTGCGCTTTAAGATCTGGGGGTTCTTCCATTTTCTTTAAGTCATTAGAGGATTTTATCCTACCATCAATATAATGACGTGTGCCATCATCCGCTTCTCTGAAGACATTACAGGGCCTATAGGAAAAATTTACGCATACGGCATCTTTACCCACTCTCTTAGCAAATTCCACATCATCATCTGGAGAGATAATGCTTTCTCCTTCTGCTGCATCTATTTGCTCTACTTCTTTACCCAAGACATATTCATATACTTCATTTGAGGTAATCCAGAACTCCATTACAGGCACTCTATCCGGCTCTTTAAATTCTAGAGAGGTAAGGATTCTATTGATGTCAGGCTCTCTATATCCCATATCATTCTCCTGGTATGATCTTCACTATAGGTGAAGATTGTTATTTGACGTTCCGTAGTTTCAAGGTTAGGGTTTTGGTTAGTTCCTGAAAAACGCTTTTCATTGAAACAGTTATCGAAACAGCACCATTTATTTAAAACTCTGTGATTCAATTGTTTATTCAATAATAAATTTAGGTGAAATATCAACCTTTG
>JAUVZS010000080.1:0-6072 GCA_030602435.1 Clostridia bacterium | reverse complement strand
GGAAGAGCCTCTTTTATCGATGTTAAGAATTCCTTCTCTCCATCATGGCAGCTATAATAAAGAAAGGCATGCCCGAAATCATAAGTTATTCCTACATTTTCCCTGTTTACCTTCCTCACCATCGTTACCAATTCCTTAATAGATAATGTACTATTTTCAAGACAAATTTGAACTCCCCTTTCATCGGCAAACTCACTCAAGGTCTTCAGTGCTCTAATTTCTCTCTCACTGGCTATATTTTGCAGCTCACCCTCTTGTTTTCTCCTCTCAAAATTGCCATAATGGTAGACCAGAACCCTTGCCTCTAATTTCGATGCAAACTCAATAGAAGATTGAAAGACCTCCTTTTGCAAGTCAAAATTATCCTTCCTTAGATTCAAGGGATCCGGAGCATGGACAGTGGCTCTTAAATTATACTTTCTCAAAGCCTCTTTAACTCTTTTGACATTTTCCAGATTAAGTTTGCCGTTTATCACTCCATCTACTCCATGAACGGGTATCTCCACATAATCAAATCCAATCTTTTTAAGATGAGCCAGATCTCTTTCAAGAAGCTCAATATCACCATTTATTCTGGATGAATGAGCATCTATCCCTATCCCCTCTATTGGCATGGTTTTTATCCCCCTTATGGTATTCCTCCTTGATAATAATAAGTTTGTCAAAAAGGTAGAAAATAGGTCTTGTTAACCCTTTACGGCTCCCACCAGTTGAATCTTTAACAGTGTCTTTTGCGCCAGAAGGAAAAAGACCAATGAGGGTATCAAGTAGAACAACGCCATAGCTGCTAAAAATCCCCAGTCAACATACTTAAATTCTCCTATACAACTATATAGGAGTACGGGAAGGGTATACCATTTGGGATCTTTCAAATAGGTATAAGCAAGGATCCATTCGCCCCACCCACTCATAAATGCAAAAACTGCAATAGCTGAGATTCCAGGCTTTACTATGGGAAATAGCACCTTTCTCCATGCCATAAATTTACTACAGCCATCAATAAAGGCAGCCTCCTCTACCTCCCAGGGAATACCATCAAAAAAACCTTTAAGTATCCACGTTGCCATAGGAATTTCAAGTCCTGTTTTTATTAAAGTAATACCTGCTAAAGTTAAGAAACCTTTACCGTAAAGTCCCAGTTTTACTAGAATATAAAGTAAGGCCACTAACATTAAAACTCCAGGAAAGGCATGAAGAGCTATTATAAAAGTCATCATAGATGATCTACCTGGAAACCGCATACGTGAAATAGCATAGCCGGCAAGTGAGCTTACTATAACTGTTAAGCCTACTTGAGTTAAGGTAAGGAATAAACTATTCGCCATAACAGGCCATATATTGGGATAAACTGAGGTTCCAAATTGTATCTTTTCCCAAAGGAACCTGAAGTTATCAAGAGTGAAATGTCCAGGTATTAATCCAATGGTAACTCTATCACTGAATGCTTGAATTATAAGCCACGCCAGCATCGATACTGGAACAATAAGAGGAATTGTTAAAATTGAATACGGTATTATTCCCTGAAGAACCCTAGAAAACAAGATCATTTTATATCTTTTTTTAGTAGCTAAATTAACCATAATCAACTCTCCTTTATGTCGATTGCATAAGCCGACCATACCCAAATATCTTAAAGTAAATAAGTATGAGAATAATACCAACAATGACTAAAATCATAGAAAGAGCAGCAGCATAACTGTAATCACCAAGAGCAAAGGCTTTGAAATAAGTGTAAAGAGCCCATACATCTACTCCTGCAGCTCTTGCTGTACCATGTGAGCCCCAAATGGCAAGAATTTCACCATAGGAGCCCATAAGACTCAGAGTTTGCCAGGCGGTAACAAACAACATCGGCCATCTAAGCAGCGGCAAAATAATCTCTTTAATAATCTGAAACCTCGTGGCTCCATCAATCATTGCTGCCTCAAAGAAAGAAGTAGGTATGGATTTAATAGCTGCTGAGTAAATAAGCATACCCCAGGAAACCCCTATAAATCCGTTCACCGCTACCAGAAGTATATATGAGAAAGGCTTCTGCAGAATCCAGCTTTCCGGACCGGCAAATCCAAATAACTTTAAGATGGGATTTAACAGGCCTATATCTGGATCTATAAACCAAATCCACATTAGTGCATAGATTATAGTTGGGAGCATTCTGGGTAAAAACCATAGAACCCTATATACAGCTCCCACCATCTCATGTTTTATATAATAGGTTACCATTATAGCCAATAAGAAACTAAACAGCGCATTTATTATCAAAACACAACCTATATAAAAAATTGTTATCTTGAGTATTTCCGGAACATACAGATCAAACCTGAGAATTTTAATATAATTACTAAATCCAGCGTATGCCATTCTGGAAAGGACGTATTTAGCGTCTGAAAATGAAAGAAGAATAGTTGTGCCAAGTGGTCCTATCCAACACAGAAGAACAAACAACATAAAAGGCAAAAGAAATAAAAAAGCAAGAAGGTATTGCCTATAATCTTTTCTTGTTTTCGTAGAGATGTTCATTTTTTATATTGCTCCTCCATATTATTGGCGATAATAGCCCTTTTAAAGACTATTATCGCCAAAGTTACTACTTCCTGTCCTATTTGATTACTATCTCATCTCCAAGCTCTGCTTTAGCTCTTGCCACTACTAAATCTACAGCTTTCTCAGGAGTAAGCTCCCCCTGTTCAACTTTGGTCAGTCCCTCCACTAAAATCGACGGGAGTACTATCCATCCCTCGTGAGGCATCCACTCTGAAAGTGCGTAATCAGAGAAATAACTTATAGCAGCAACAAATTTTGCCTCTTCCTTAAATTTTGGAAGAGACCTTGTGCCACCATGCAGAGGTGCTTTACCAGAGGTGATATTGTGATCTACTTCAAAAGCAGGTTGAGAAGCAAGAAGCGCTAAAAGAACCGCCAACTCTGGATGCTTAGACTGCTTAGGTATCACGTAGGAAGTTGTACCCACATTAACTCCCGGTGCCGCCCCTGTCTCTACCGCCGGGTATAAAGAGAATCCTATATTCTCCCATGCATAACTTGCCGGTAATTCGCCAAGTTCTTCGTGATAGGCAACTCTCTGCCATTCACCCCACTGCCAAGAACCACCCATCCAAAAGAGGATCCTACCATTTGTAAAATCGGTGTGTATCTTTCTCCAACTTGTTCCTATCATGGTAGAAGGGAGCACCTTATCAACCTGAGCCATCTGATAGTAGACCTTATACATCTTTAACAGACTATTTTTATCAAGAACCATCTTGTCTGCCTCCAGATCGTAGAAGTTTCCCCCGGTTAAAGTGTAATAAGGTATCCAGAGACTTCCTCCTGGATTAGGTCTATGATAGATTCCCCATTTAACTAATCCCTTTGCCTTCGCTTCTTCTGCTATCTTAGAGATATCGTACCAGGTTATCTCACCTTTCCTGATTTTCTCGGGGAAAGCATCTATTGCTGCTTCATCCCAACCAAGTTGCCTGAGTACATCCTTACGATAGTAAAAGGTATGGGAAGCTGAATCTGCTGGTAGCCCATATAGATGATCTTTATACATAAATCTCCATAACAGTGAATAGGGAATATCAGCTGCAAGATCCTCATACTTGGTAAGGTAATCTTCAATAGGCATTAGAAAACCAGCGCGAATCTCGTAGAGTGTATCTGTTCCTCCTAGTATATCCGGAAGCTGTCCAGCCTCATATGCAGCAGTTATCTTAGATTTCAAAGCATCCGCCGATGGTACATGCTCAAAAGTTGCTTTCATATCAACTCTTACATCGGACCCTGCTGCCTCGAGCATCTTGTTCAGGAGACGAGCTGCCCTATCAATATTTGTAGCTTTAAAACCCTCAGCAGGAGAACCATAACACCATGCCTCCATTTTTATGATTTTCTCGGGGGTTTCTTGAGCTAATGACATAGTCGACATAATGCCCAACACCATCACTGCCACCATTAACCATAAACTCATCATTTTTTTCACTTTCTTTACCTCCCTTTATATAGTCTATTGTGCAAATTCTCGAATAACTTTCATCCCAAGCTGGACTAGCTCTCTATACCATCTTCTCACCTCCTTTTGGCCTTAATTTCCAGCTTGCTTTTCTTAATAAATATCTTAATAGTTTATCTTTAAGTTTTTAAAACTCTCATAGTATTTTTTGAGAGTCTCGTAGGGGTTCATAAAATAGTTCTTTTCGGAAACCCTTAAACTAAAGGAAGAGGGTTTTATCTTTCTTTTTTGTTTAGCAAAACTTTGTAATATCTCGGCATGTGGCTTCAGGCTTCCATCGGTCCTTGTGAGACCCATGTGCATTTCAATATTATTTAAGGAAGGCTCTTTCCATGGAGGTCTTTCAAAAGCATAGTCAGAAAAGCACCAGGCAAGTGCTCCAACAGAGCCCATTTGGTAGAGCTTTTCTAAGACCTGACTGTAATACTTGCTCGCCTCTTCCTCAGTCGCCATATATATGATCCGTTCCCCGTATGAAGTTTCTTTCGCAGGTTCTCCTAAAGGAGTAGTGGCTAATCCGAATTCCTCAAATAAAACGGGCTTTTTACCTAAAGATTCTGTAAGAACGTTTAAAAAGGGGACTAAGTCTGAATCAAGTGGATCTTCTGCCCAATTACAAAAGATTGGGTAACCATGCATTATAGGATAGTCACAAAAAAGAGAAATATCCTGCTGGCGAAACCCTCTATCCCTTTCAATATCCTCGGTATGGGTTCCACATACAATGGGATGGACTGTATCAATTTTTCTAATCTCTCCAGTCAGAATTTGAATCCAGCTTTTTGCTACCTCAGACGATCTTGGTATGTATAAATTACTTACTTCATTGGAAAGGTCCCATCCCCATAAAGCAGGATGATCTGAAAATTTAGAAACAATCGTTCTTATTTGTAATTTTTCGGCTTCTATTATGAAAGGTTCCTCAAAAAGATCCTTTATTGGGTGTCTGCTTACTTTTCCATCTGTTATGGTATTTCCTCTCGCCCTTATATTCTTCTTATCGAGCGCCCACTCAGGAATCCAATTAATCCCACTCATATGACCGGTGAAAAATGTAATCAGTAATCTTAAATGATGCTTGGAAGCTATATCTAACACATTTTCAAGATTCTCAATTGATACCTGTGGAATTTCTTTTGCCTTAGGTTGAAAATCCTCCCAGAGAAGAAAAATCCTCACCAGCTTTAGGTTTAGAGATGCTATTTTAGCAAACTCATGATTGACCTCTTCAGGATCAAAGTTCTTCCACCAGTACATAGCTTTTTCTCTTGGCCAATAATTAACACCGGTCAAAAAGTATTTATCCAGCTCTCCCATTATGAACCTCTAGCTATGGAAAATAAGTTGATTTCGACTTCTTTTGGTTTACAGAATAAATTTAAGATCGTCGATAAGTCTTTTATTCCAAGAAAGAACTACCCTTATAGCTAAGCCACCAGCAAACTAACCAATCTTTCGGCAGGATTCTCTTGCTAGCAGTTTTGTATCCCAGAATCGGTGTTCTTTTTTTAGCAAACCTTGCTTTTTCCACCTTTTTATTGTCCTAAAGGCCCCCTGGGCAATCTGTTTTGTTGGCTGAGCAATGGTAGTTAATGGGGGATTGCTAACAGAAGAAAGAGATATGTTATCAAAGCCAACTATTGAGTAACCAGAGGGGATGTTCTTGCCATCTTCCTGAACAGCTCGCATAGCACCCAGAGCTACCAGATCATTTAAACAAAATACTGCTGTAAAGCCATCACTTGATTTCCCTGCAAGCTCTTTCATTAATTTATAACCATCTTTATAAATGAGTTTCCCTTCCTTAATTAGCTTTTTATCAACCTCTAAACCGTTTTTTTGTAAAGTATCGGTATAACCTTTCAATCTATTTATACTGGATAGAGTATTCATTGAGCCCGCAATGCAGGCTATTTTTTTGTGTCCAAGGTCTATCAGGTGTTGGGTAGCCTGACATCCCCCTAAATAGTTATTGGTAAACATCACCGGAATATTAGCCCCGGGTACATCTCTATCCATTAAAATTATGGGAATCCCTTTTTCTACCAGGTTGTTGA
>JAUVZS010000227.1:0-3312 GCA_030602435.1 Clostridia bacterium | reverse complement strand
TTCCCCTTCTTTTTCTGTGATAGGAGTGAGCAAATCGATGGGCCTCATCCCGTACTTCTTTTAAAAGTTTCAAAGCGGCTGAATCCTGTGGAATATCCAGAGGAAGAGATTTCTGGGGAAGGTAAACCTCCTCAAACTCCTTAGCTAATCCTACTAAAGGAATATGATCTAAGTTCAATTTCTTGGTTACCTTTAGACAGGAAGAAACCTGCCCCTTGCCTCCATCTACCAGAATAAGTTGAGGAAGAGGATGTTTTTCCTTTAGTGACCTACGATAGCGGCGATCAAGAACTTCGGAAAGCATAGCAAAATCATTTGCTCCTCTGACAGTTTTAATCTTAAATTTTCGATACTCTGATTTTTTTACTTTCCCTTTTTCAAAAACTACTACTGAACCGGCAGCCTCTTTTCCTTTAATGTTAGAGATATCAAATCCTTCAATGATTAGAGGTTTCTTCTTTAACTTCAGGTATTCCCTAAGCTGAGCAAGTGCCTTTTCCTTATCCTTCTCTTTTTCTTGCTGCAAAATAAGATGAGCGTTTTTTTTCACTAACTGCATCAGTTTTAACTTCTCTCCTCTTTTGGGAACTCTTAGTTTAACCTTGTTTCCTTGTTTTTCAGAAAGCCATCTCTTGATACTCGTGGATTCGGTAGGCTCATTTTGAAGTATTATCTGGGGAGGAACAAAGGAGACCCTGGCATAGTATTGTTTGAGAAAAAAGGTCATTATCTCTTTTTCTCTATTCTCTCCTTCTACCTTAAGTAAAAAATGTTTCTTATTTATAACTTTTCCCTCTCGAATAAGGAAAACTACCACGCAGGCCTCTTCTCCATCAGAGGCTATAGCGACCAAGTCCCTATCCTCTCGAGAGAAGGAGGTCACCTTTTGAGTTTGACTAATTCTATGAATAGCCCTGATGCAGTCTCTTAGTTTAGCTGCTCTTTCAAATTTTTCACTGCGAGAGACCTCCTCCATTTCCCTTTCCAAGCGTCGAAGCAAAGTCCCATAATGTCCTCGAAGAAAAAGGACAGCTCCCTTAACTAAGGAAGAATATTCTTTATTAGTGATTTTTCCCACACAGGGGGCACTACACTCTTTTATGTGATAGTTAAGGCAGGGCCTGGATCTGAGTTTAAACTTCTCCTTACATCTACGCAAAGGAAAAAGGCGATGAATCAAAAGTAAAATTTTCTTAGCTGCCTTCACATTGGTATAGGGGCCAAAATAAAGAGAGCCATCTTCTTTGGGATTTCGGGTTAAGAAAAGACGTGGAAAGGGCTCAAAAGTACTAACCTTAATGTAGGGGTAAGATTTATCGTCTCTAAGTTGAACATTGTAACGAGGATGATGATGTTTTATTAAATTAGACTCTAACAGAAAAGCCTCAGCTTCTGAATCAGTGATTGTCCACTCCAAATCTTTTATTTGGCAGATAAGAGACTCTATTCTGGGAGAGAAATTTGCCCTTTGGAAGTAAGAACGTACTCTTTTCTTTAAGGAAAGAGCTTTGCCTACATAGAGTACATTTTCTTCTTTATCTTTTAAAAGATAGACTCCTGGTTTATCTGGCAGACGATTTAGTTTTTTTTCTATTTCCAAAGCATTTCTCCGCTATTTTTGAGAGGAGAACACTCCGCATTCTCCTCTCAATGGCTTTCATCTGCTCTCCTAAGAAAGGTCAGAATCGTATTTCCATATTTTCTCTGTTTAATTATCTTCATATTTTTTCGAGTAAAGTTGACATTCTCATTGGGTGAGTGCTGAACTATAATCTCCGTTTTTTCTATATTTACTGCTTCAACTATATCCAATGTTTTATCCTGCATCTCTCTGTAATAAGGAGGAGCAATAAAGATAAAATCAAATTTTTCTCTTTTTAATAGAAAAGAAAGGAAGGTAAGGACATCTTTACACCAAATTTTCGATTGAGAAAAAAGTCTGCAGGAAGTAAGGTTTTCTTTTATTATTTTTACTGAAAGAATCTTTTTTTCTACGAAAACTACTCTTTTTGCTCCTCTACTCAAAGCCTCAATTCCTACCGCTCCTGAACCTGCATAAAGGTCCAGAAAACTAGCCTCTCTAATTTCATCACCTATGATGTCAAAAAGAGATTTTCTCAGACGAGAAAGAAGAGGGCGAGTAGAGCTATTCCTTCGAGTTTTTATCTTCCTTCCTCTAAGTATCCCTCCTGTAATTCTCATTGTTTTTCAAAGTCCGTCATTAACTTGGGAGTTCTTTTAAATACCTCACAAAAGGAATTCACAAAAAGAGTCTTTACTCTATCCATTTTTACCTTTGAAGAAAGAACCTCAGTTAGAGAAGTGACTTTTTTCTCTTGTAAGCCGCAAGAGTTAATCAAAGAAAAGTAAGAAAGGTCTGTAGTAACATTTAAGGCTAATCCGTGGTAGGTTACCCACCTTTTCACTCCTATTCCAATACTGGCTATCTTCTCCTCCCCTATCCACACTCCAGTATATCCTTTTTTACATTCTCCCCTCACCCCCAGCCTCGCTAAAGACTTTATTATCGCCTCTTCTAAGCTCCTTATATACCAGTGAATATCTCTTTTATCAAGGGTAAGGTTCAATATAGGGTAAACAACCAGTTGCCCTGGCCCGTGGAAGGTGACTTTTCCTCCTCTGTCTACGCAGAAAACGGTAATTTTCTTCTGGGAAAGGTATTCAGGTGAGACTAGTACTTCTTCTTTTTTCCCTCGTCTCCCCAGAGTAATCACAGGAAAATGTTCTACAAGAATTAAAATATCTTTTATCTCGCCAGATATTCTCTTTTTGACCAATCTACTTTGTAAAGCCCAAACTTCCTGGTAATCTTTCAATCCTAAGTCTAATATCCGTATCTCGTTGTTCGTATCTCCTCCCCCCTCACCTTAATTCTCTCTCCCCAGGGAGAGGACAAAAAAACGACGAGATATAAGGCGAAGTTTCTCGTCTGTCATTGTGAGCGAATAGAGTGAACGAAGCAATCTCAGAATAACCTCGTGATGCTTCGTAGATTGCCACGCCTGCCTTCGGCAGGCTCACAATGACAACGGAACAGACTCCTCAATCCTTTCTTCACGATATACGATATACTATGTACGATATACGATTTTAGAAGCCTTCTCCCATGCCAAAGTAAAATCTTGCCTCCCCATCTTCCCCTATCCCATACTCTAACCTAAGGGGTGCGAGAAAAGTTTTAATTCTTATCCCAATTCCCCAACCCAGCTTAAAGTTTTCCGTTGAAGAATTTCCACTCCACGCTTTTCCAGCATCAACAAATAAGAATCCTAAAAAATTCTTATCTAGAGG
>JAUVZS010000021.1:0-10095 GCA_030602435.1 Clostridia bacterium | reverse complement strand
ATTGTCTCCATCCCACTACCAGCAAACATCCTTTCCATCATTTCTATCTGCGGTTTCATTATTTCCTGCTGCTCCGGAGACATTTCTTCCAACTCTTTCTGCATTTCTGCTAACATTTCGCGCATTTCTTGTTCTTCTTCTGGAGATAGCCCTGGAACTCCTTCATCTATAGCCATGACAGTAGTCATGACAGTACGATAAGGAGTGAGTAGACCGTTATCCTTACGAAAATCCTTCATTTCAATAGTAATTTTTATGGTTCCTTCCTCACTTTCCTCATCTACGCCTTCCATATTTATTTCCATCTTCCTGATAACCCAATCTTTAGCATCTACCCAAAGCTTGCCACTGATCCTAAGTTTCTCCATCTCTGCCGATTTGGCAGAACCCATTAGTTTAGTAATATCTTCGATGTCCAGAATATGGGTTTCATACCCATCAATCTCCTCGGTTCCTCCATATTGGACCGTGATAGTTTCCAAATTTTCTATCGTCTGATAGGGATTATAGTCAATTTTTTCTTTTGTCACTTCACCAAATACAGGGTCTTGTCCCCATTGGTATATACCATCATAGATAGTGACAAATTTTTTACCCGTTGTTATCTCCATTTCATACCGAGTTTTGCATACGGTTTCTCCCTCGATAGTTACCCATTTATGATAAGTTACATCTCTATCAGTAACTTTAGTAATGTCCTTTACGCCTTTCATCTGCTCCTCATAGCTAGCCACACAATTCTGGATGACTTTCTCGGCTGTCATTTTCCCTGCCAGTGAAGAGGCAGGAAGAACAAAAAGTACAATCATAACCAGACAAAGTATCTTAGTTCTCATTTTTTTCTCCTTTCTTCTGAGATAGTAATATCAAAAGTTTTTTACTGATTTTCTCCTAAACTCTTTATTCTCAAGTGTTTTCTTTGAAGTAGTTTAAGAGCTCTTCTCCTTGCCTGCCTGTGTGTGCCCGTACGCAGACAGGTATTTTTAACCTAATTCAACCCCCTTTCCAAACGTTCCTTCTGTAATTGCCTGACTATTCAGTCAATATTATAATAAAAAAAGACATTCTGTCAAATCTTCAAAGAAGATTAACAAGAGCGGAGGTGTCCGCGTGTCTTTCGTCCCCTTGACAAAATCCAAAAAATATTATCTAATAATATCAGATAATATCAATTGGGGGCAGGAAAATGTTTGAAAGAATAGCTATAACTTTACCAAAAGATTTAAAAAAAGCTATTGAAAAAAAAAGAAAAGAATTGAGTCTCAATAGAAGTGAATTGTTCAGAAAAGCCATTGAGTCGTTTTTGGGGTTAGAAGATAAATCTGAAAAAATGGCCTTGCGGAAATACGGACCTATTTATGAAGCATTGGAGGAGGAAGATCGCAAACTCTCTAAAGAAATGATGAAAGGAGCCAAAAAGACTCTCCCGCCTGACTAAACCAGGGCAAGTTTCGAGTTTCGAGTTTCGAGTTTAAAATTGACCATGAATATAACTATTTATTTATCAAAAACTTAATGTGTCCTCAAAAAGGAAATTCCTTAAATCAATGTCAGAAGATATAATACGTGGTGATATTAGACTTTGTGATTTTGGAGAACCTCAAAGATACGCTGCTGCCAAAAAAAGACCAGTTGTAGTCATTCAAAACAATATCGCTAACAGAAAAAGCCAAACAATTATCGTTACTATTATTAGAACAAATTCTAAAGTAGGTGAACTACCTGTAGGTGTAAAACTTGAGCCAGAACTAACCGGTTTAAAAGAAACTTCATATGTAGATTTAGGCCATATTTATACTGTTGATAGAGATGAACTCGGAATAAAAATTGGGTCAGTGAATAGAGTTGATATGCTTAAAATTAATATAGCAAAAGAGATAAGTCTAGGACAAAGAGAATATCCTGTAAAATAAGAGGAAAATTAATTGTTCATTAGTTTGGAAGGTATAGATAAAAGTGGAAAGAGTACTCAAATCTCTCTTTTGGTTGATTATCTTAAACAAAAAGGATATGAAGTAGTGCAGACCTGCGAACCCGGTGGAACTAGATTAGGAGAGAAAATTGAAAGAATACTCCTTGAACCTTCTACTAAAGAGATAAGCGGAATAAGTGAGCTTTTTCTTTATCTTGCCGACAGAGCCGAGCATGTAGAAAAGATAATCAAGCCAGCTTTAGAGAAAGGTAAGATTGTAATCTCGGATCGCTTTGCTGATGCTACAATTGCCTACCAGGGACATGGAAGGAAACTGGATATTCCCTGGATAAAAGAGCTAAATAAAAGAGTCACTCACGGTCTTTCCCCCGACATAACCTTTCTTCTAGATATTAGCCCTGACCTTGCTCAAAAACGAAGTGGAAGCGAAGGAAAGGATAGAATAGAAAATGAGAAAACTTCTTTTCATCAGAAGGTGCGCCAGGGGTATCTCAAGCTCGCTAAAAGACATCCAGAGAGGATAAAGGTAATTAACGGCGAAGGCAGCGTAGAGGAAATCCAGTTGACCATAAGGAAAATACTGTCTGAATACTTGTAAGAAAATAGGGACAGGCTATTTTTTCCACATTCTATTTCCTCTCCCCTTAGGGGAGAGGATTAAGGTGAGGGGAGAGAGGAGATTGTCACACCTGCCGCCTGTGGTGTTGAAAGAAGAATTATGTCTTTCAAAGATATAAGAGGTCAAGAACGAGCCATAAAGCTCCTGCAAAAAGAGATAGCTACTTCATCTGTGGGTGGCACCTATTTATTCACCGGCCCAGCTGGAGTAGGAAAGAGCCTTGCTGCCCTAACCTTTGCCAAAGCCCTCAACTGCGAGGAAAGTAAAATAGACAGTTGTGATAGATGCTCTTCTTGTCGAAAGATAGATCGTCAGAACCATCCTGACGTGCGAACCATAACTCCAGAAAAAGACTCCATCAAGATTGAACAAACCCGTAGTCTAAAAAGAGAGATTATCTATAAACTCTATGAGGGAAGAAAAAAAGTTTGGATTATAGAAAAAGCGGATAGTCTCACTCTAGAGGCAGCCAATTCCCTTCTCAAGATATTAGAAGAACCACCAGCGGAAACAGTGTTAATTTTAATTAGCCCGGCCCAGGGAAAACTACTCCCTACTATCCTTTCTCGCTGCAGGATTATCCGTTTTCTGCCGCTTTCTTCAAAAGAAATTGAGGAAATCATAGCCGAGCACCTGCCTCAAAACCCCGAGAAAATTCATCTATTAGCCAGATTAGCAAGAGGAAAAGTAGGAGAAGCTCTTCGTTTAATAAAAGAGGAGGGTATCCTGGAAAATAGAGAGGAGATTTTAGATAGTTTAAAAAAAGAGAGGAAGATAGAAGAGGTATTTAATCTAGCTGCAAAATGGGCAAACTATAATAAAGAAGAGTTAGAAAGAATCCTGGATATGATCTTATTCTGGTTTCGTGATCTTTTAATCTTAAAACAGGGAGGGGATAGGTGGCTGATTAATGAAGATAAGACCGGCGAACTTAAAAAACAAAAGGAGAAATATTCTTTTTTAGATATAAAGCAAATTATAGAAACAATTGAAAGAACCGGATATTACCTTAAAAGTAATGTTAATCAAAGACTAGCTCTTGAAGCTATGTGGCTGAAACTCGTATATCGTATATAGTATATCGTATCTCGTGCTCCCCTCACCCGAAAAAGCTATACGCTAGTTTTAGCGGATTACCTCTATCTCATAATTCAGGCTTCCTAATTCCATCTTCTGGCAAAGCTTCCAAAACCTGGCTGGCTTAGCATCTGGACAAAGAGATTCTATCTTATTCTCTGCCTTCTTTATTTTCTTTTTATCTGCTTCAGAGCCGGGATAAGAGGGAGCTCCTATAACTAGATCATAGCTAGCCTTATCGCAAGCCAGGGGGTCCCCAGAGGCAATTATACCTATATCTGGAGTAATAGGAAGGCTGCTTCTGCTAATACAATCACAGTCAGGAGTGATGTCGAATCCCAAATTAATGAATCCTACCTTTTCTCCAAAGATAGAAATCACCCCCTTGAAGCCATCTACTAATCCTCTTTGCATATCATAAGCAAGAAGAGATTCCCAGGGAACAGCAATAGCCCCTGATGGACACCAGGCAATGCACTCCCCGCAACCTATACATTTTGCTCTCCTATACTTAATTCTACCTTCTTCCTCATAAAAAGCCTCACCAGGGCAACTTTTAATACATCTCAGGCAGTGAGTACATTTTTCTTCATTATAAACAGGCTTTGCTTCTGAGGCATGCATGGCTAATTTCGTCTCCTTGGTAGCACAGCCCATACCTACGTTCTTAATAGAGCCAGCAAAGCCAGCTTCTCCATGAAGAGTAACGTGGGCAAGGGAAAGAAGAAAGTCTGACTCATAAATAGATTGGGCTATCTTCACCCGCTTGAATTTAGAAAACGAGGCCAGTTCTATCCATTCTCCATTAGTTCCCCTGAGGCCATCAGCAATAATAATAGGGCAACCCATTGTTTCCCGGGTAAAACCATTTCTTGCTGCTGTCTCTAAATGGCCGAATAGAGTCTCCCGAGTATGCTTGTAAAGAGTAGTTGTATCGGTTAGGAAAGGCTTACCTCCTGTCTCCTTGACTAAATCTACAATTTTTCGGGCGAAAATGGGATGGATATAACGAGTATTACCCAATTCACCAAAGTGTAATTTGATGGCCACAATATCTCCGGCCTCTATCTTATCTTTTATTCCACTTCTAGAAAAGAGCTTATCTATTTTCTGCCATGGCTCCTCCGGGCCTATTAAAAAAACCTTACTTCTTGCCATTTCCTTCCTTCCTCTCTCTTGCTGTCTAGATGGAGCTTCCGAAATAATCCAAGCTCGGACAGAGAGGTAACTTGACTTCTTTACCACTATCTAAGTAGACTGCTATCTCCAAAGTATTTCTAAATATATCAATTTAAGAGATAGAGTCAAATCTCGTCACAAGATACAAATTTTGACAATGTAGTAGGGATTTGTTAGACTTATAAACAATTCTGTTCTGGCAGACGGCGTCTGCGAGCCATATGATAAAGAAAGGAGCCCAAGGCTAATGTTCATCGTAGGAGAAAAAATCAACACCAGTATCAAAGATATTGAAGAGGCTGTGAAAAGGCAGGATGCTGCTTTCATTCAGAATATTGCCAGAGAACAGGTAGCCTCAGGAGCAAATATGTTAGATGTAAATGTAGGAACGAGGATACACACAGAGCCTGATGATATGAGGTGGATAGTGAAGGTTATCCAGGAAGTAGTAGATGTTCCTTTCTGCATCGATAGCCCCAATCCTGAGGCTATAGAAGCTGGATTATCCGAGTGTAAAGGTAAGGCTATGGTTAACTCTATTACTGCCGAAGAGAAGAGAGTAGAGGAGATTCTTCCCCTTCTTAAAAGGTTCAACCCCAGGATAGTCGCTTTGACTATGGATGATAAGGGAATTCCAGAGGATGCAGAAAGAAGATATGAGATTACTGAGAAACTGATAGAGGTATTAACCAGGGCCGGGGTTCGCCTAGAAGATATTTATATTGACCCCCTGGTTCGCCCTATTGGTACTGATTCAAAATCTGGGTTGGTTGTCCTTGAATCTATAAAAACGATTATGAGTTCTTTTAAAGGAGTTCATACCATCTGTGGCCTGAGTAACGTTTCCTTTGGCCTACCTAAAAGAAGCCTTTTGAATAGAGCCTTTCTCTTAATGGCTATGGCTATGGGGTTGGATGCTGTAATAATGGATCCCCTGGACAAAGAGATGATGTCAGCAGTTAGAGTAGGAGAGGCCATCCTGGGTAATGATGAATATTGCACCGAGTATTTGACTTCCTTTCGTCAAGGAAAACTGTGAATGAGCGCTCTGAAAAATTCCTTTTTGTCATTGCGAACGGAGCAAAGCAATCTCTTCTTAAAATTATCTGCTTCAGCCAAAAAATAGGGATAGGGTACTTTTTTTGTCCAAGAATAATCTAGTAGAAAAAAGTAGCCTGTCTCCTTTTTTTAAAAATGTACCTGCGCTCTGGGGGAGGGCGCTTCGGATATTATACAGGAAGCACCCTCCTTCCAGAGTCACTAACTACATGAGAACATTAACTACTTCTCTATCGCCTCAATTGCTCTTATCATATCCTGCGTGGCCTGTTCTACTGTCTTTGCCCTTATCAAAGCATTCATAACTTCTACCTGTATTATGTAAGAGAGTTCATCGTACCAGGTAACCATTTGTAAACCTTCAATATACGGACTTTGCAATCCAAATTCTTTCCAGTGGGGGTTTAGTGCTAGAAGCTCCGGGTCATTAAACAGATCTGACCATATGGGTAAACTACCTACAGCCAGAGCCTGAGCTTTATTGGTTTCCTTATTGCTCCAACAGGAGTTTCCTTCCATATCTCAGCCATTACAATTAAATTCATAGCCACCTTTGGATCTGTTAGCCATACTTTGTAGGAATCAATCCATCCTAGCTGCAACAAAAGTCCATTAAGCGCACCATAGCTACCATTATATATCCACTTCCACATCATCCCATTCACTACAGAAGAAAGTGCCCAGGGAAGTATTATTAGCCCTCTCATAAAAGCTCTTCCTCTGAACTCTTGATTCAATACCAGGGCTATACCAAGATCAAGAATTATCATACCCCTACGCTCGTTCCTGTAAAATAGAATGTACGTCCCAGAGCAGCCCAAAAAGTAAAATTATAAAAGATCTTAATGTAATTCTGGAGTCCAATAAATGGAAATTTTCCCGGATGGACCATATACATTTTATGAAAGCTTATATATAGTGAATATAATACTGGCCAGATTATTACACCAAAAATAACTATTAAACTGGGAAGAATTAATAGGCAAGCAACCCCTGGGGATGAGGAAAAAAATTTTTCGTTTTTTGAATTATTTTACCAGAGAGCATTTTCCCCTCTCATCTTATTTTACAATTTACAACTTCACTACCTGCACCAACAAATGTAATTTTTCGAAAATACCTTCCTAGCAGAGGAACAATTTCCTACAAAATGGACAAAATTATCCATTTTGTAAACTCTCCAAAAGGCTTAAAACCCAAGCAGGGACTAAACTTTAGCCAATTAAAAATAGTTTTATATAGAAAAAAGAAAATGGACAAAAATGTCCACTCTCTCAGCCTCTCCAGAAGCCTAAATCCGAACTTTTTTAAAATAGCTTTTTTTCAAAATGTACAAAAGTGGCCAAAAACGGTAAAAAAATTAAAGGAAGGTTAAAAATGTTCACCCTTAAAAAATCTCTAAATCCTCACTGGGAGAGCAATCTAAGTAAGTGCCGCTCTAAAATGTACAAAATTGGCAGAAAGATTGCATTATATACTAATGCATATTTGGCCAGAAAGGTAGGAATATAAAATGAAAGGAATACTTAAATCAGCTTGTACAAGAGCTCTCTAAAATGGAAGCAGATATAGAAATTATAAATAAAGTCAAAGAAGGTGATACGGAAGCTTACGGAATTATAGTAAAAAAATATTATGAGAAAGCATATTTTGTGGCTCTGGGTTTTGTGGGAGATCCTAATGATGCTCTGGATTTATCTCAGACAGCTCTTAGTAAGGCTTACGAGTCACTTTCCAGGTTCGATGAAGAAAAGCCCTTTTTGCCCTGGTTTTATCACATCTTAAGAAATCTGTGTTTCAACTTCATGAAAAAGAAAAAGTTAATTTCCATAATTCCCTTAGAAAAAGCGAACAGGTCAGATCCCGCATTATGGAACAAAGATTGCTCAGAAGATACCAGAGAGATTGTGGGCAGGGCAATTACCTGTCTTTCCTCTCCCGAGAGAAAAGCAATTCTTTTGAAATATTTCCAGGAATACTCCTGCAAAGAAATGGCAGAGATATTGAGATGTCCTATGGGAACTATAATGTCTAGATTATACTATGCTCGTAAAAAGTTAAAGGAAAATCTGGAGAAATATATGGATCTATCCTGGAAGTGACCCGCGGAAGTTGTCTTATAGAAAATTGGCATAAATATAGTCGGTGTTAGGTCTAAATCCGAGGGCTATTACTAGCGTTCCTGGTGCTTTAGCAGTAGCTTCGCTGAGTTCGGTTTGACCCTCAAGCGTTGGTAATTTGAATAAAGTAGGAGTCTTGATTGTATATTATATAAGAAGCTAATTTAATCGTATTCGGAATTTCAATGTTTTTTGAATAATGAAGTACGATGTACGAGGCCTATTTCACCAGGAATCTCATTCTAGCCTTTCACAAAACAAAGGATGAGAAAAATTTCACCTCCACCCCCTTAAGATGGACT
Source organism: Clostridia bacterium (assembly GCA_030602435.1). GTDB lineage: Bacteria > Aerophobota > Aerophobia > Aerophobales > AE-B3A > JAUWRC01. The sequence goes on along the minus strand of JAUVZS010000021.1, from coordinate 1,806 downwards.
AAAATTTGTAAAATTCTTAAAAGTTTAACTTCTGGAACGCCCATCTAATAAGGGTTAGATGAAGTGGAGGTGAAGTCCAAAAAGGTAGGCTTCTGAAAACAAGAACTGATAAGCCTTTCCGAATTTCGTGAAAGGCACAAATCTCATTCCGAAAGGAGGTGAAAAGCAGGTAGGCCATGAGCTAAAAAATAAAAGAAGGCTTGAATTTTAGTATTAAATTAAGGAGGATTAAAAATGAAAACTATAACACTAAAGTGGGTGGTTGTGGTGTTGTTTTTAAGCGTGTTTGCAGTTGGAACTGTTTTTGGAGCTGATTACTACGTTGCTCCGCCTGGGCCTCCATTTTATGGAGATGACTATAACCCTGGAATGCTCGACGCACCCTGGGCTACGATCCAGAAAGCAGGGGATACATTATCCGCGGGCGATACTGCGTATGTAAGAGTGGGGACTTATAATGCAAGGGTAGTTATTAATGTATCAGGGTCCGCAGTAGGAGGATACATTACTATTCGAAACTATCCAGGTGAGTCGCCAATAATCGATGGTACTGGCCTTATTGTAGGAGAAGGTTGGGATCAACTGATTTTGATAGATAGTAAACCTTACATTATCATTAACGGCTTTGAACTAAAGGATTTTACAACTGCCGAACAATATCACAATCCTATTGGTATTTTCGTAACCGGTTCTTCTAACAATATAGAATTGAGAAATCTCAAAATCCATAATATCGAAGCTAATTTTGATAATGGTGATAAATGGATGGATGGGGCCGACGCTCACGGCATTGCAGTTTACGGTACTGAAGGCACGGAGGCTCTTAGAATCCATGATATTACCATCGACAATGTAGAGATCTACGATTGTGTTCTTGGTTCATCTGAATCTTTGGTATTAAATGGAAACGTAGATGGTTTTGTAGTATCTAACAGTGTAGTCCATGACAACAACAATATTGGAATGGACTTTATCGGCTATGAAGGAAAATGTCCGAACGAAGATCTTGACCGTGCCCGAAATGGTATTGTGAGAGATAACAATGTCTATAACATCAGTAGTTATGGTAATCCTTCATATTGGGGTGGTAAAGATTGGGAACGCTGTGCTGATGGGATCTATGTAGACGGTGGCACAAATATCCTCATCGACAGGAACATCTCTACTAACAATGATATCGGTATAGAACTTGCTTCTGAATGGAAAGGAAAGACAACTGATTACATTACGGTAAGAAACAACTTTGTCACCAAAAGCTATATGGCTGGACTCATGATGGGTGGTTACGATAGGAAGAGAGGTTCTACAGCATATTGTAAGATCATTAATAACACCTTCTATAAAAATTCAATATGTGATCATCTCTCTGCCTTTTGCTTTAACATAAGCCTTCATCTCTTTGGCCCACTTGCCGGCATTTTTGTATGGCCCTTCAAAAACCTTGGTCAGAAAAGTCCCTGATATTCTTACATTCTCTGCCTGCGGCACTTCCTTACTGACGGCAATGTAAACATCGCTTCCCCAGAGAGAGTTTTCATCCGAAAGCATAAGCGGTTCGGGGGCAAGGGCATCTGCCGCCTCAATCATCTCCATATTTTTAGTCATTACTTTACCGAAACCCAAGGGGATGTGCAAAAAACTCCTGACGTGGTCTTTAATAAATAAGTTATCCTGCCAGGTTATCTCTTTTCCATCCCACGGCTCAGGATTAAATCTGGGGCAACACCCTGTTTCTGATTGCTCATACAGCTTGTTCATAACTATTACCTCCCTGTTTATTTACTAAAACTCCTGTCTTCCCTCAAT
>JAUVZS010000203.1:0-3625 GCA_030602435.1 Clostridia bacterium | reverse complement strand
TTTCTCCGGCAGCTGGGACACCAAAGTTCCATAGCTACCTCTTTTCACATTTTAGGGACATAATAATCCACCGGGATCAGGTCTCAGTCTCGGGGATAGGCTTCCCTTACCGCTGTTCTCCTTTTATTTGGGACTCGATGCAGCAGGAGCCGGTACTAGGGACTTAGATACTTTACTATTGTTACCTCATCCGTCAAGCAAATCAATCATTTTTTGAAGCTTCCCCAAAGTTCTGTTACGGTTTTTCCGAAGATAATGAATAATAGAGAAAAGAGAAGCGGAAAAGAAAATTTCTATCTAATAGAGCTCTCACTTTTCCGTAGAGTTTGTGGAATCCTCAATTAGCCTAAAATTTGGACTAAGGTAACTTCTTAGATTTCCTTCTTTCAAAGATTTTGGGGGAAACTCCAAAGTTATTCGGGCGGGTTGACAAAAAACCTGGACATAGTATTATTGAAAATAATTTTCAAAAAATATGCTAACATAATAGACTTAAGAAACAGCGAACGCTATAAATACTTAAATAAAGGAAAAAAATTCGATCTTTTTATAAAGTTAATAGCTTACTAATTTTGCGGTGAGGGATTCAGTTCTTATTCATCTGGCGTCACTTTCTTTAAAGGAAGTGGTAAGCCCGAATACCACATATATCCGCTAGATTAGGCAGGGAGCATAAAAAGGTGAGGATACCCACTGCAAAATATTGCTGAAAACGACAAAGATCGCTGTTGTTCTTTTACAACTTTTTCTATGGGAGGTCACTTGACAACATTATAGGAAGCTTTGAGAAGGGAAAAACTTAAAAAATAAGGCCAAGAGGAGGTGAGAAGCAAATAGGCCGTTAGTTGGGGCATAAGGAAAGCTTTCCAGAAAGAGAAGTGTTGAAAGATTAATCTCTCTTTTTGAGAGCTTTCAGGGAAATGAACAATGTCTTAGAAAGGAGGGTACACGCATGAACGCGATCGTGTTTGTAATAATTGCTCTTGCCTGTTTCTTCTTAGCTTACCGGTTTTACTCTAAATTCCTGGCTGAGAAGATCTGGAAGTTAGACCCTAAGAAAGTTACGCCGGCCCACCAATTTAAGGACGGTTTCGAATATGTTCCGACTAAGTGGCACATTGTCTGGGGGCACCACTTCACTTCGATAGCCGGTGCTGCTCCCATAGTGGGTCCAATAGTTGCTGTTATTTGGGGTTGGTTGCCCGGTTTGCTGTGGATTATATTTGGTACGATATTTATGGGAGCTGTCCACGACTTCGGCACCCTCGTAACTTCTCTCAGACATGAGGGCAGAGGAATTGCGGATTATCTCAAAGACCTAATGGGACCCAGAGCTACACAATTGATGTACGTAGTGGTATTTTTCGTCTTGGTTCTGGTCTCCGCGGTGTTTGTCCACCTTATAGCCGTACTTCTCTCCAAATACCCGGCATCGGTGTGGTCAGTCTTTATTGAGATACCCTTGGCTATAGCCATAGGATGCATAATCCACTACAAGCTAAGGGTAAACTTAATTGCGGCATCACTTGTGGCCGTGGCCATAATGTACGCTATGATTCAGGTCGGCATTCTCTACCCCATAGCTCTACCCTATGCGGCTTGGGTGGTCATTGTGCTCGTTTACATGGTCATTGCCGCTCGTTTGCCCGTCTGGCTATTGGTGCAGGCGAGGGATTTCATCAATGGTCACCAGCTAATCATTGCACTGGGGATTCTTACCATAGCGGTATTTGCACTGGGCGCCGGTGGGCAGGTAGTCGCCCCAGCCATTAGAAGTGCTCCCCAAGGTGCGCCGCCTATCTGGCCTTTCGTGATGGTAGTCATCGCTTGTGGTGCTATATCCGGGTGGCATTCATTGGTAGGCAGTGGGACATCGTCCAAACAAATCGAGAATGAGCAAGATGCGAGACGAATTGGCTACGGTGCTATGCTCGGAGAAGGTTACCTCTCAGTAATTGCTCTAATCACGGCAGTTGTGGGTTTAGGTGCAGTAGGCTATGCAAAATTCTATGATGCGTGGGGGAAAGCCGCATGGCCTGTAATCTGGGCTGAGGGAGGTTCAAATATACTAGGAGCTTTACGCATACCCGCGGCATTTGGGGCTGCATTCATGGCCGTAGTGGCCGTTAGCTTTGCCATGACAACCTTGGATTCTGCAGGGAGATTTACTAGAATAGCTGTGGCAGAATGGGCTAAGACTTTCAAGGCACCCAAGATATTTCGAGATAGGACTGTCTCCTTGATCCCCGGGATCGTAGTAATCGCGCTTCTCTCCCTCCCCTGGATTAGAAAGCCCCCCTATGGTATGGCGCTCTGGCCTCTATTTGGTGCTACTAACCAAATTTTGGCCGGATTAGCGCTGCTCGCATCTGCGGTCTTTCTCAAGATGTTAGGGAGGAGGATCAAACATTATATTGTACCATTCATCATAATAATGATAACCGCAATGACAGCTATGGGCTACAGCGTAGTGAATACTTATATTCCCAAGGCGCAATGGCCTCTTGCCGTGATTGGAATCATAGTTTTCCTGTGTGCCATCGGAGTAATCGTATTGGCTTGCCAGACATTCGCTAAAGCAAGGAAATCTGGTGGGTAATGCCAGCAGAGGAAAGGTAAGATCGGCTGTCCAGTGGAACTCAAGGATACATCTTCTGCACTCAGAGGCGGAATAGAGATGAGAACAAAATTGATTTCTATAATGGTGTAAGCCAAAAGAGATGGTCAGGAACTCAATGCCTTAATTGGGCAGGTTGGGTTCTGTTGGGGGACCTGGGTTGTGAGACTCGGGTCCCCCAATCATAAAAGAGGCCCCTGAGTTTAAAAGGAATCCAAAGGATAAGAGAATTAAGGAGGACAGTATAGAGAAGGTGGAAGTGTTCTTGAAGAGATGAAGAGGCTAAGAGAAAAATGAGACCCGGAGAAGATCAGAAAAAAACGGGGATGTGTGATAGTGGGTAAATATAAAAATTCTGTGCTGGTGAATAGATTCACAAAATGTAAGTATCCAGAGAAAGTTAGTTTTTTTCAACATCAGTTATTGACAAGGTCGGAACTTTTAATGTGATAGACACCTTCCCAGTTGGTAATTTAGAATTTCAAGTGTTGGAAAGTCATGGAGGTCACATTCGAGGTAAATCTGTATTAATCTTTCCCGGTCATGGGGACTACTATCGATATCAAGGAGAATTTCCTTTCTTGTAAAATAGATAGTTAAAACCCTCCTCATCCCCAGAGAGGGGATAACTCTTGTTGCATCTCTCTCCTGAGGATACAATCTTATATCTTTGCCCATTGAGTCACTTTTAAACTTTAAACCACTAAAAAATAGTCCACTTTTAATTTTTAATTAACAGAAATCATTTTTTGTTTTGACAAGCCATCACATTTATATAGAATAACTCGAATCATGGGAATTTGGAAAATTCCTTTGAATGAAAAACACAGGATATTTAATCAAAACAAAAGATATTGAAGGGGAGGGTTCCCCTTGAATATCTAATTTGGGAGAAGAGGATTTATGGAATGCCGGAAAGATAGATTGGTAGAGGAAAGAAAAGCTAAACTCCATTGGTGGATTGAAAAAGAAGGTAGTCCCTATTCAGCAAGATTTAGACCCCAACAC
>JAUVZS010000027.1:0-9192 GCA_030602435.1 Clostridia bacterium | reverse complement strand
CATCCCTACTTATCTGAGGCAGTACTCTTTCGCCTCTCCGGGATAGTTCTTCTCTATGAACTTTCTCAGCCACTTAGAAACCTTACCCTCTATTGCTACAACCAGTCCTTCTGCTGTAGATAATATCTCTCCCTTTTCCGCTGGCTTCAGTAACACCCAGAGAATCCTCTCCATAATTTCCCTTCGTCCCTTTTTCTCCCATCTATCCTCACTATCGGTAATAATATTGACCTTAATCCTATTACCACGTAGCCTCTTAGTGATGAGGGAGAATACTGCCTCTGCACTTATCTTCTGAGTCCTCGATATGCCTACTATTCCTCCTGCCTTCTTCAATGTTTCCTGGTCAATTATCAACTTCTTATTTATTATATTGGCTACAACCTCTGGTGATAGACCATTTGCGCTCATATAGTCCCTTAACATCTGCTCTATAACTTCTTTAGTTACACCTTTTTCATCGGAAACAAAGGCAAACTTTACCCTATGGAGACTCCCTTCCTCTTTTGCTACATCAATTATGTTCTTCATAACTCCGAAGACTCCTATGCTCTTCGGCCTGACTCTCAGCTTTCTTCTCATCTCTGAAGGAGTAGCCTCTTCATCAAGCTTCATTTCTAAGACAGAATGCAAATCGACCGCGACTACCTTTGTCACTTTACCGCCTAAGCCTTTTCGTCCAATTTGATACTCTGAGAATGGCTCACCCATTGTCCCCAGGGCGGCCTCAGCCGGTGACATCTTCTCCAATTGGTAGCCGACGGCTTTAGCCGGCAATGACTCTATACCCTCCCTCGTTGGACTGATTCCCATAAGATAACTGAGGGCAGTGGCAAATCCTGCAACATAGAATAGTTCACCAATAGCTTCCTTGCCAGCTAAACTAATCTCAAATACAGGATATCCTACCTCCTTGAGTTCTCTAATCGCCAAGCTCTGTTTGGCTACTCCAGCTCTCAGTTGTATGAATGCTATATTCTCTCCATAGCTTTCAGGTGAGGAGAGCTCCTCTTCCACTATGGGAATAATCTCCTTACCTTCTATCCCCAGACGCGAAATAAGTTTTTGCCACCACTGTCCAAATCCTTTCAGTTCCTCAGGCAATACTAGAGCTATCTGGTTCCGTCCTGCCTCTCTCATCGCTTCCTGGAAGACTGCCAGTCTCATAGCTAAGTTCTTCTCGGGATTCTCCTCTCTACATATCTCCATTCCCTTTATACCACTTTCCACGAATCCCTTTATACTCACACCTGCTAATGCTAATGGTACCAACCCTTCATAACTAAATATCGAATAAGGTCCACTTATCCCTTCAGGAACATTAAATGTCCTCAGGAATTCCCTCTCTCTGGCTTGCTCAGCAAAAGGTGTGTTAGCTTCCACTATCCCTACAAAGTGCTTGCCTACTTGAGATGCCATCTCCTCATCCTCAGTGGAAATTCCCTGGCTCCTGTAAAATTCAGTTAACTTCCCATAGAAATGTTCATATGCCTGCCCTGGAGAAGAAACCACGAACAGAGTCTTCTCCAGATTTATCTCACTTTCAATCTTCTCTCTTACTGCCTCTGGATGCGTAGGTTCTAACATAGAGATTTCAGGATAACCTCTCTTCCTCCCTATGGTCTCTCCCACTTTCTCATATAGCCTGGCTTCTTCTCTAATCACTACTACTCTCTCATAACCTCTCCTTACCATTCTGGCAAACTTCTCAATTCTTCCTACCTCTCCTTGCATTTGCTCAGGAAGAGATATCCAGCCCAACAATTGCCTAATCTCTGGCTTCTCCTGGGAAAGACCTTCCTTCACCCACACCCGTGGCATCTCTCCCCTTAACTCTTCGGCAAGTCCCCTTATCCTTATAATCTCTTCCTCAGATAATTCTTCCTGTAGACCAAGCCACCCCATCCTCAGTTGTTCCTTTCGTTCCTGAGGGAGAATAGCTGCTACAAGCCCTCGTCCTCTCTCTAACAAAGACTTCAGAACCTGCCGCACAATCCTGAAACTTAAAGCCTCAGGCAATCTGAATTGCTCCACTCTCATCAGACCACTTCTTCCAAGACTAACCCAGCGGTATATGGCCCCGCCACCAATACCAGTAATAGCAAAAATCAATCCACCCAATATTCCCACTGGAATAAGAAGTGCAAAAATGCTACTCCATCCAGCTTGCTGTGCATTCATTATATACTCTCTAACTAAAGCAATCACATCATTCTGTGTTCCTTGCCCAAAAGCAGCAGAAACTATAAATAGCGATACTAATCCACTGAATAAAAGTAGTCGCATAGAAGGTCCTTTTTTACTCTTACCCGAGGTCTTGGTGCGGGTGCTTTCCGATGCTATACGAAGTTTTTTGCGCACATCGTGCATCTTCTGCACTATCTCTTGGGAAAGTCCTAAACCTTGCCATACTGAAGCAGGTGCTTCATCTATATATCCCAGTAATGTAAGTTCCTTTTCAATTGCTTCTTCTTGTAAGACTCTCACTACTTCACTATATTCCTTTATTGCATCAACTTGTTTGCCTTTTGAATTTGTAACTTTTTTCGTAATTTCCTTAATTGGTGAACGGCCTACTAACATCCCTGTGATTTGACCATATTTTGCTGCTTCTAAAACCTTCTTATGAAAAGTCTCCCATCCTTCAGCAGCACTCAAAATAAGCCAGCGACCAGGAACTATTTCGCTTAACTGTTTAAGTTTAGCCTGTCTCTCTTGTTCAGAAAACATACTCATCGCAGCTTCACCAGGATATGGATGCGCAAGCTTTTGTAATATTATTCCTTTTATTTGTTTCATACGTTTCGCAGCTTCTATTGTTGCCTTCGCATGAGCTTCCATATATTCACTACTCTTCTTATATTCTTTTTCCTCAGCTTTCTTATTAACCGGAACCATGAAAAGTAGCTCACTCACATAGCCTATATTATTTTCTCTACATTCCTCAGCCAATTCTTCTATAAATTGCCATTGGTCCTCGTTGAATTCTTCTTCATATACAGTAAGTTTTGGTCCACAATAGAAAAACACATTTGATTTTATCATCCTGGCGCCAAGTTCCATAGCCTCCTTTACTGTAAACCCATCTCTTCTTTGTGCAGTATACATATCATATACATTTAGTTTTCCTCCCCTTGGAATAAGACCACGTTTTCCGCGGGTCTCTTCCATCTGGGCAACAAATGGAACATCTTTTACCACCTCTTTAAAGTCGGAAGGCAACAATCCCTTCGCTACTAAGTTATTAACCCGCCCTTCTTCTGCACCTTTATCATTTAACGCCTCAAGTGCTGGACGGTCAAGTAAGAAACCAACATTCTTACCTTTTTCACGCAATCCTTTTGCAAGATAGTAAACTATGGTAAGACGTAACCTGGTAGCTGCGTTTATATCTTCCTGTGACGGATTCTCTTTATTTGCATCTGGATTAGCCCACACAACCAAAGTCCCCTGATCTAATGCGATGATTGGCACATGACCTTTCTGGTCAGCAAAGTAGAGCATTGAAAGCAATTCTCCAGAGGATACATCCTTAGGCAAGCTAATCTCATTATCTTTTAGAATCTTTTCAAGAATCTCCCGAGTCTTGGCAAAATCCATTCCTTCAATCAGCCAAAGCAATTTTCGATGCAGCAAAGAAGAAAGCGAGACTTGCGCAAACTCATCGCTCAGAACACCTAAGTTTTTAAGCTCATCGTCTGTTACAAGCCTTTGTCCGTCTATTTCTGTTGTGAGCGTCTTTTGTGGTAATACACCGGCTATAGGGACAATAGTTGGCTTATCTTTAAGGGGATTCTGGAAATGGCCAAATGATACAGCAACCCCTGATTGTCCCTTATCAATCGCTTTTTTGACAGCTTCTGCATATTTTGCAGCCATTGCCGCGTCATACTTATCAGGAGGTAAACCTCTCATTGGGAATCCTATATCTATCCTTTCTATCTGTTTTGTCTTTATACCACAAAATGTCTTAAGTATGGCTACTACAAAATCGCTCGTTCCTGAAAGTTTGATATTCCCGTATTCATCTACTTCGGGCTTCTTTGATAATTTTGCTTCTATATTAGGGTTTGCCTTCCTTAATTGGGGCATTAGAGGATCGTTCTCCTTAACAACCATTCCCTCTGATACCATTATTGCTGGCATCCTTCCTGTCTTTTGAATCACTTCATTAACTTTTGCCACTATTGTGGCAATACTGGCGTATTTTTCTTTTTCAGGGATGAGGACTATTATATTCGACTTTATGTCCGAGTCGTCTTGCTGCCTTGCACCTTCTATGGCAAGCCAGCCAGCCTTCCTTCCCATAACTTCAGCTACTAACACTTTCCCCTGATTTAATGCTCCTCTTGCGGAAGCATTAAATGTTGCATTTGCAAATTGAGCTGCAGTGTGAAAACCGAGCATCTGGGTCAGAGCATCATTATCTATGGATTTAGGAACAGCTATCACCTGGAATGTAACACCATATTTATTCTTTATCCCAAGCTTATCGACAAGCTCGTAGAGCTTCCTGGCTTCTTCCATGTGGTCATTACCGCCTGTTATTATGGCTCCTCTGAATTTTGAATACTTAGGTTGCTTCGCTTTCGGGTCAAATATTATGCCCTGCCACCCATACCTGTGATCTCCAGTGTAGACAACGCTATATCCTGTTAGGTTCTTAACCATTTGTATTAAGCCAGCAGGATCTTTAAACCCTACTTTCCTCTCTATAGCGAATATACTCTTCCTTGAGCTTCTGAGTATAGTTGAAGGCATACCAAAGATTTCATTGGCTTTTGCTTCATCGATAATGACCTGGGCTTTGGCAAAGCCAGCCTCACCCCTTGACATGCCGTCAAAAGCATTAAGTATGCCATATAGAGATGCAGGGTTTCTCCATCTTGATATCTCTGAGGCAACATTAGCTATCAAATCATTCAATGCACAGTCACCACCACCTGTTACTATACTGAAACTATCCTCTGGGGCCATCTTAGGTGTAGAGACTGGTAAATGTGGCCTACGTTCCGTAGCAGTTGTAATCGGGCTTACCGGATTGTAATTCAATATATTACCTATATTGGTATATCTAGCTGAGGAGGCTGCTGGTATCTTTTCAACCGACTTTAAGAAGTACTTTATGGCACTTTGTATGAATCTACCAATTTCAATATTATCCTTAAAACCAATAATAACCCCAGACCTGCGCCTGATATACGCCTCAAGTTCAGGATCGGCCCGCACCAGCTCTTCTAATTTGGGGTCACTTGGCTTGAATCTGAACTTATTTGATACGAGTATATTAACCGTCTGTTCATCCGCATTTACTAAATGACTCCTTGCAAAATCAAGCACATCATTTATTGTCTGTGAGCTGGACCTATCAAGAACAAGCACTGTCTTCCCTGCTTTAGCATAAGTATCTTGTATCCAGTCCGGAAGATCAACAACATGACTTTCGGACATATCCTTCATATTCTTAAGGAAGTTTTTACCCATCCCCTCCTCGGTTACCTGCATTATTGAAGCTCTTTTGTGGGTATAGGCTGATATAACGGTTGACCAGAACGCGTCTTCGCCAAAACGGTATGCAGCAAATGTATCTCCTAAATCAGGCTTTAAATCTTGGATGCGGCCGGGGTTTTGGGCATGTGCTCTCCGAAGTTCCTCGCTTATAGCGGACATGCGCGCTACTGCATCCTCAGAAAGTCCTAAACCTTGCCATACTGAGGCAGGTGCTTCATCTATATATCCCAATAATGTAAGTTCTTTCTCTATTGCTTCTTCTTGTAATACTCTTACTACTTCCTCATATGATTTTATTGTATCCACAGTTTTACCTGTTTTATTTTCCTTTTTATGAGTAATTTCCTTAATAGGTGAACGACCCACTAACATCCCTGTAATTTGACCATATTTTGCTGCTTCTAAAACCTTCTTATGAAAAGTCTCCCATCCTTCAGCAGCACTTAAGATAAGCCAGCGACCAGGAACTATCTTGCTTAACTCATTAAGTGCATCCTTTCTTACTGCTGCAGGTATATCCCTCATTGCACCTTCACCAGGATATGGATGCGCAAGCTTCTGTAACGTTATTCCTTTTATTTTCTTCATACGCTTGGCTGCTTTTATAGTTGCCTTCGCATGAACTTCCATATATTCACTACTCTCCTTATATTCTTTTTCCTCAGCTTTCTTATTAACCGGAACCATGAAGAGTAGCTCACTCACATATCCTATATTGTTTTCTTTACATTCTTTAGCCAGTTCTTCTATAAATTGCCACTGGTCTTCGTTGAATCTTTGTTCATACACGGTCAGCTTAGGTCCACAATAGAAAAAGACATTCGATTTTATCATCTTCACACCAATCTCTATAGCCTGTTCTACAGTAAACCCATCCCTTCTTTGTGCAGTATACATATCATATACATTTAGTTTTCCTTCTCTTGGAATAAGACCGCGTTTCCCACGAGTCTCTTCCATCTGGGCAACAAATGGAACATTCTTTACCACTTCTTTAAAGTCGGAAGGCAACAATCCCTTCGCTATTAAATTACTGACCCTCCCTTCTTCTGCACCTTTATCATTTAATGCTTCAAGTGCTGGACAATCGAGTAAGAAACCAACATTCTTACCTTTTTCACGCAACCCTTTTGTAAGATAGTAGACTATGGTAAGTCTCAAACGGGTAGCTGCATTTATATCTTCCTGTGCTGGATTTTCTTTCTTTGCATCAGGATTCGCCCACACAACTAAAGTTCCTTGGTCTAATGCAATGATTGGCACATGACCTTTCTGGTCTGCAAAGTAAAGCATTGAAAGCAATTCTCCAGAGGATACATCGTCAGGTAGGCTAATCTTTTTGTCCTTTAGAATCTTTTCGAGAATCTCACGGTTTCTCGCAAAATCCACTATCGGAAGAGAAGTGCGGGCGGATTCATCTTTTTCTGTTTTTAGTTTATTATCTTTTCCTTTAACATAATTAACAATGCTATTTATAAAGTTTCTGGCACTGCTAAATAATTTTTTAATTGTTTTCCAATTTGCTATGATGAACATACTTATTAAAAATGCCACGAATACTCCTAGAAATACAAGGACTACAATAGCCCCTGGTTCAATAGTAGTATTTAATTCTGCAAAAATGCTACTCTCCTGTGCAGGAATGTTTTTTATTATCTCTTTTGTGAACCCAGTTGAACTCAATCCTAAAACTGCAAGAATAAAAGGAATAAAGAAAGATAATAATTTCTTAGAATTTTTTCTCCCACTAAGGGAAAGTATGGTTTGCTTAAAAGCATTATAATTTGATTCAAACCTTTCAAGAGAATCGTTCACTATAACTGCATCAGCCTTTATATTTTCAAACTTTTTTAGATTTGCTATGCTTTCTTGAATACGGATATCCTTTTCCTGTCGAGACATCTCGCTTCTCCCGTCAATTCTATCTCGGAGGGTATTACTTAGCTTTTCCTCAGCAATATTCTCAAACTCCTCAAAAGAAACAGGAAGAATTAACACTAATTTAGCTTCAGGGAATTTTTCTTTTATAAGACTAATCGTTTCGGCTGAAGTTGTATCAAATATTAAAACTTTCTCCTGCTGATAACATCTCTCAAGCTCCTTTTTCTCTAATCCATACCAATGTCCATGTCTTTCTCTTACCAGAATTAGTTGGTCTTGAGCACGCCTCTGCTGAAAAGTTTTCTCATCTACAAAAATCCTATCCTTATCAAGTACTTCACCATGACGAGGCTTTCTAGTTGTAGTTAACCTAGGGAAGATGAACTCTTGAGGATGTCCTTCCAAAAGCCTATTAATAAAGGTAGTCTTCCCTGAACCTGAAGTGCCAGCTATAATTATTACTTTATTTGATTCTTCAGCATCATCTGTGCTTTTGCCTAGAGTTAAAAATAGGTGCTCTTTAGAAAGTTCTTCACTATAATGATGCGCGACTCCCTTTGACAAAGATCTTCTGGCAACAGAAGATCTGATAAACTTCATTACTTTGTCTATACGTCTTTGATCCTTTCGTATAATCGGTATAGGTTGGAAACCATTTAAAACAAAGAATATAAGCGTTCCTGATTCAATTATATCCTTATATCGGCTTTCACGACCCATTTGCATATACCTGATTGCTGCAGGAATTCTAAAAACCTTCACCTGTTTATTTACTTTATGATAAATATTGGACAAGACTAAACGCAACGATACTAAACCAATATTTTTTCTTTCTTCGGGTGCGATGTAGTACATAAAGTCTACCATTTTACCTAAATATCCAAGGGTAGACATAAAGCGACCATGCCCAACAGCTTTTTCATTTTTGAGAATAAGATAGAAGTAGGCATCGACGTCTTTCTGGGTCTTATCAGCAAAACAGACCCATCTAATCCCTTCATTTTCAGAGTAAACAGCTCCTTGATTATCTAGAAGCTCTTTTATCTCATAATCAGAAATGCCATCGGTAATAATCAATTCTCGATCTGACAAGAATGTCTGTAACTGTCCTATGTAGGCATTTGCTTCATCAATACTTAATTTATTAAATATAACCTGGCTTTTTAATATGTAATCTCTAAGCTTCTTTCTTTTTCGCTCAATCGGGGTTGAAGGAATCAGACCTTGAATTGTGACATAATCTTCTTCAGCTAACTCATCCATTCGTTCTTCTGCACCATAGGAAATTTTATGATCATGGGCTATATGGAGTGCTTGTAGGTGGGTAAATCCTAAGATATGTAATACATCGTGGATTACTACTTCATAAATCTGATCAGGGAGTGCCTCTGTTGCATACCCTGCTGATACATATACATTCCTTCCCTTCTTACCATAATGTGATGCTCCATATTTACCTTCTACCCAGAAGAGATTCTTCCCTGTATTTAAATATTTAATACTTAGGTTCTTTTTTAAATCCCTCTTTTTCTTTTCAAATTCTTCCTTATCTTTAAACTTCTCCTTTTGGGTATCGGCAAGAGCTTCATATTTCAATCTATCCAGAAACTTAAAAACCCTCTTCCTAATTGCAGAACGGCTTTTATATCCTTTAAATCTTCTACTTACATCCTTTTTATTCTCAAAAAGACTTGCAATCAAGTCATTCAATACTGGATGCAGTGCCTCAGGAATATTCCCAAAGGTAATATTTCCAGTGAAATACCCCTTAAAAATTAAACGCCCAATGATAATAAATCC
>JAUVZS010000138.1:0-4516 GCA_030602435.1 Clostridia bacterium | reverse complement strand
GCAGTTATAGCAGTAAGTATTCTCTCCCTCATCTCCAGGCACATTTCCCGTGTAAACATATCTTAATCCAGCCTTCAGCCCGATTCCTCGTGCTCGATGAAGAGTTTTCACGGGTGTGGGGGGAATCTTTTCTAATTTGTAATGAGGATAAAAGCGGCTAAGATGCCAGGGGACATCTTTCCCCAAACCTTTTATAAACTGGGCTATTTTTTCTAGCTCTTCCTCTGAATCATTCAAAGTGGGAATGATCAAAGTAGTTACCTCTACCCAGATTCCCAACTCCTTCATCAGCTTTAGAGTCCCGAGAACAGGTTTCAGGCGGCCTCCACAAATTTTTTTATAAAAGTCTTCCCTGAAAGATTTAAGGTCTACATTAGCTGCATCTAAATAAGGACTTATTTCTCTTAAGACCTCCTCGCTCATATAGCCGTTGGTGACAAAAGTATTTTTAATTCCTTCTTTTTGAGCTAATTTCGATGTAGTATAGGCATATTCAAAGAAGATGGTGGGCTCGGTATAAGTATAGGAAATACTTTGGCAATTATTTCTTTTAGCTTGTAAGATAACTGACTCTGGAGAGAGTTCTTCTCCCTCAATTTCTCCCCATTCTCTGGGTAACTGGGAAATGCTGCTATTCTGGCAGTGCAGGCAGCGGAAATTACATCCCACCGTGGCTATAGAGAAAGCAGCCGAGCCAGGATAAAAGTGGTAAAAAGGCTTTTTCTCTATAGGGTCTATACCTGAAGATATTGCCTTTCCATAGACCAGGCTGTAAAGTATCCCTTCTTTATTTTCTCTTACTCCACAAATTCCTCGCTTGCCCGGACTTATCCTGCAAAAGTGAGGACAGAGCCTACATCTTAGCTTTTTGTCCTCTAGCCTTTCGTAGAACATTGCTTCTTTCATGGTAACTTTGGATACCTTTCAACTAATAACTCTCATGATTTCTCTTTCTTCACCTATAACTCAAGCTCCTTTTTTGTAAACATTCAGTAAAGTACGTTTCTTTCTGTCATTGCGAGGAGTTCTGAAAGCCTTCAGAACGACGTGGCAATCTCGACATTGCTTCTGAGATTGCTTCGCTTATGCTCGCAATGACGTGGTTCACTGAGTATTTACTGGATATGTAAGATAAAATTGTCTAATGGCCCAAAGATTTCTTTTTATAAATCCCCGTCCAAACATCCTGGTTAGAAAAACAACTCTGTCAAATATTGAGACCCGACCCCATTTTGTTCACAAATCCACGCAAATACTAAAAAGCGAATCATCTTTTCTTTTATCTTGCTAGCCACTCTTTGAGGTGCCTTTGCTTCCAGATAACCATGGGATGCTTTTTTAAATTTGTGCTGTCCAATAAATTGCCAAAGAGAATCTCTGGTCTAAAGTCTGCCTCAAAAAATTTATTGATATATTCTAACTCCCCTGAAGTAAAATCAAATATCTTCTTTAAGAACGGTCTGACAACCTGAATCATATCGTCAGCCTTTAATCGCTCATCTTTCCTAAGTAAAGGAAGAAGCTTTCTTTTTATGTCCTGCTCCGTGATTCCTTCAATATCATTAGGATGATATTCCCGGAAGTCCCTTCTGCTGAGGCAACCAAAGAAGATAAATATTTTTCTTAAAAGGGTCTTATCGAGTTTGACTCTTTCTTGTTGAAGTGTGTAAATATCATAAAGATCCCGAGGAGCAAGGCGATCCATTAGGGCCAGCATTTTACCTGCAAAAAGTTCGGGACCCTTTAAGGTATTTAACATTAGATCTGATTTCTCAAGGGGACTCAAGAACCTTCTCTTCTCCGCTCCTAACAAGGACAAGCGTTGAAGAAAATTTATTTCGACTTTGATGCGATCGATGTTTCCAGAGGAATTAATATACCTTAAGAAGTATTTCTCTAAACCATATTCAGTTCCACTTTCACATTCGTACCTTTTGAATTTAAATATGGTACGTAGCGCTTTATCTATTCTAGGTCTTTCTTTGTCCTTTTCCTCTTTCTCAAGACCAGCGATAAAGTTAAAATCAAGGTCTATGGACAATCGGGGATACCTGAAATAGAGAAAGTTTACTGCTGTACCTCCTTTTAAGACAAGTCCCTCCTTCACTTCAGGATGGCGATTTATCTCTTTTAATAAATCCTCAAGCCGATAGGCTTTTTCTAGTGTATCTCGATGAAAATTGGTCTTTTTAGAAAACCTTTCGAAGTATTCTTTAGAGCCTTGGATATCTCTGTTCACTCAATACTCCTCGACTAGGCTTTTTAGCCGCACCGGAACCATTAACTTCCATTCTTTATTTAGTCTCGCCTCTTCCTGCTCATCACTAAGGTAATTTATTCTTGCGCCCAGATAAGCTTTTATTTCTTTTCTATAATTCTCTGGAAAACTCCATCTCTTTTCAAAATAGGAAAGAAGAAAGCCAACCCTGGCATATAGAATCTTTTTATTAAGTCTTGCAAGATACTCTATTATCTGGTCAAAGTTGATGGAAGGAAAGAGCTCGACACTCTTAAAGTATTCCTCCAAACCACCAACGTATTTGAGTCTATTCATTCCATCTACGAGAGTTCGTTCTCGGTCCGTCACCGGGATCTTCAAACCTTCCCTCAATATCGTTTCTATGCCAAAACTGGCATCACCTTTTATCGCCCGATATTCCATACCTTGGAATCTAAATGGCCGAAAGTGCTTTTGGGTGAGTATATAGACTACTTTAAAGGGAGAGTAACTGGCCCCATGTAATTCTAGAGCAGAATGATAACTTATTACTCCGCCTGGAGAGAGTTTTGCTCCGATAAGGAACTTGTCGGGCACATATTCCTCTTTGCTACTCTCTTGAGGTATTATATAGTAAAGCCCTCTCGCCCCTACCGAACCCAGATATCCTGCCCTAAGTAAGTCATTTAACCTTTTTCGCAGGTATCCTTCGCTATGTTTGTCCTCTCTGAACCTCTCTATAACGTCAGAAAAATCAAATACCTTTTCTTTATAGAACGCTTGATATAGTTTGGGAAGAGTCATCATTTACCTCTTTTATGTATTTTCATACTATCTTTTAGTATAAATTTGAAATAAACACGAAAATTGTCCTACGTTTTTCTTGTAAATTATTACTATCTATTAGTATAATATAGCAATTTATCCGTAAAGTCAAAGAAATGTTGTGCTTGCTTACAATTGATACCGGACACATTCAGAAATCAAGAATAGTCCTGTCAAATGTTGAGACTCGACCTCCATTCTACTGACGGCTCTTTTTTTCCTTTGTTTTACCTTCCTCTACCACACACAATTACATCTGATCCGGTTCCAGTTCATTCCTAATTTTTCCCACATAGCTTTTGTCTCTTTGCATAGAGCAATATTATGATAGTTATACTTACCTTCTAAGTACTCAATTATGGCTGTGTACATCCTATATCTTGTGGTAAAATCAATTTTCCTTCCCCAATTTGACCCCTCTTTTAAATACTTAACCCAACTAGTATCCTTTGTGCCGTTAATTGTGCTCTGAAGCCCCCGTAAGGAGCCAAAAGTAATTCTCTCCGGAATAAATCTTAAAAATATCTCATCGATAAGTTCAATGTAGTACTTTTCCCAATTTTCAACTGGAACCATTGGGTCCATCCTAATTCTCACCTCATAGCCGGCATCAGAGAGTTTTTTTGCTGCCTCTATTCTTTTTTCAACAGGAGGTGCTTTCTTTTCCCACCTTTCAGCTACTCCTTTAGCATTAAAACTAAAACTCACTATAACCTGTCTGGGTGAAGCCATTCCCAAAAGATTCTTAACATTTGTTGATTTTGTCACAAAAAGGACCTTATGCCTGTTTTGATTCTCAAAGAGCGTAATGATGAACTTAGAAAAGGGACAGCCTCCATTTTCACCCATCAATGAATCAGCGATTTCTCCAGTATTAAGAATTTCAGGAATTTTTACTTCTTGAAGAAGAAAAGTCTCTACATGTAATTTTACCTTCTCAAGAGGCTTATAAGCAGGTTTTATCCCTTCGGGTCTAAAACGAAAAGTTCCCTTTAGATAGCACCAACTACAATCAAATGGACATCCATAAGCCCATTTTAACTCAAGAAAATGAGGGCAAACCACATCTGTAGGCTTTATGGGGTAAGGAGTTTTATCAAATCGTTTGATAATAGAGCCATCAGCAACCTGCTTTACTAAACCCTTATCATCGTATACGATTCTTGGTGGTTTTGCAGTTGCTTTAAATAATGTTTGAGGAATATTAGTTTCAAGGTAATTTTCAAGAATATTATGTTTATCTATAACAGTCTGCTCTTCCTTTTTCTCAAAAAGATCTTTTTTCATTTTTCTTCTTCAATCCCCTTGTAATATAATAGTATCAGCCCCATATATCTTCTTACCGAGGTGAAAATTCTCATTGGATTATTCTTCTTATCACAAAAGAGCTGTCTCTTCATTATAATCATTTCCCCCTTTTACTTCTTAGAGCTTTCTTTTCCAGGAGAATATCATTTTACCCAGGGGGGTCAA
>JAUVZS010000090.1:0-5822 GCA_030602435.1 Clostridia bacterium | reverse complement strand
GTTGGGGCGAGATCTCCATTCGCCCTAACGGGATTTAAAATTGTTTGTCATTTTTCACTACTAAGAAAACAGGAAATGATAAAGAGAAAGCAAAGATACAGTGAGTAAAAGATACAGCATTGGAAAGACTGTAGTTTTAGCAGCTTGTTATGGGGCGGTTTTCATTTTGATTCTATACCCGCTGATAATGTTGTTTCGAGGTAGTTTCATAAACCCAGATGGATACCCCACTGTAGAGTATATTAAAAATGTAGTTAGAGATAGAGCAATCAGCGAATCTCTATTGAATACACTGCTTATCTCTCTGGGGGCTACCCTCTTAAGTGTATTGGTAGGAGTACCTATGGGCTGGGCCTTATCAAGGACAAATATGCCCCTAAAGAACCTTATCAGGAATATCAGTTTTCTGTCCCTTCTTACTCCCCCATTTCTCGGCGCTATTGCCTGGGTGTTTTTGTTAGGGCCCCGGGCAGGGAGTATAAACCTCTTTATTGAAAGAATTTTTGGCCTCAAATCACTTTTCAATATCTTTTCCATATCCGGCATTACCTTCGTCAGTTTCCTATTTGTCTATCCCTTCGTACTGTTCGCTACTGCTTCAAGTTTAGACAACATGGACCCATCTTTAGAGCAGGCTGGTAGGATGTTGGGGGCTTCCACCTGGAAAACTAATCTTAAAATTACTTTTCCTTTAGTCTTTCCGGCTATCAGTAGTGGTGCCATTTTGAGTTTCCTAGAGACTTCGGCGTTCTTTGGAATTCCTGGTGTTTTAGGTATGCCTCTGGGAATCTATACGTTAGCCACTCGAATTTATTACTTTTTTCAAACATTTCCGCCCCGATTTGAACAAGGAGCAGCGACAGCAGTTCCTTTACTCTTATTGACTGCTATACTCTTACTCATACAAAGATTATTTATAGGGCGGAAAAAATTTACTGTTATTACTGGTAAGGCAGAGCATCCTCAGATCATTGATCTTGGTAAATGGAAATATGTGCTGCTTGGCTTCTGTTTTCTAATTATCTCCTTAAGCATCTTTATCCCATATGCTACGCTATTAGTTATCTCCCTATCAAGGGTTTGGGGAATAGCTTTATCTTTAGAGAATTTAACTCTTGAGAATTTTAGGTATATACTGTTCGGTTATAGACTGGCCAGGGTTTCTATTAGGAATAGTTTTCTTCTGGCTGTGATGGCGGCAAGCCTTGGACTCGCTCTGGCTTTTATCAGTAGTCTCATTGTGGAAAGAACTAAGACAAAAGGCAAAGGATTTGTAAGTTTTTTGGTAATGGTTCCCTTTGCCATACCGGGCATAGCCATGGCCGCAGGTTTCCTATGGGCCTATATTTCGCCCCCCCTCGTTCTTTATGGAACTATTTGGATTTTGCTAGTTGCTTACATTGCTCGACGCATACCTTTGGCTTTTGGTAGTTGTCGTGATGGAATTCGGCAATTGAATCCCGAATTAGAGGAGTCGGCCGCAAATCTCGGAGCCTCGTGGATGAAGACCCTGAAAGAGGTTACCATTCCCTTAATTAAGGGGAGTCTTGTGACTTCGTGGCTTTTCATATTTATTCTTAGTTTTAGAGAACTGTCAAGCTCAATTCTCCTCTATACATCTGGAAACGAAGTGATGGCGGTAACTATTTTTACCCTTTTCGAAGAAGGAGAATTCGAAGCTCTATCAGCACTGGCAATTCTTTTACTGGGAATGATGTTGATTGCAATATATCTTGCCAGAAAAATAGTAGGGAAGGGATTTATGGAGGTTAGACGTTAGATCACAGGAGAGTATCATGGTGAAACTCGAACTTCAGAAATTAACTAAAAAGTTCGGCGAAGTCACAGCTGTGAATAATGTATCCTTATCTATTAAAGAAGGAGAATTTATGGCTATAGTTGGGCCGAGTGGATGTGGAAAAACTTCCCTTTTAAGACTTGTTGCTGGTTTCTTGAAGCCGGATAGTGGACGGATTTTGATAGATGAGGAGGAGGTTTCATCTAAGGAATTTGTGATTCTTCCTGAGAAGAGAAATGTTACTATTGTTTTTCAGTCTTATGCCATATGGCCTCACAAAAATGTTTTTGAAAATGTCGCCTTTGGACTGAAGTTAAGAAAGCTTCCCAAAAATGAAATCACAAGTAGAGTAAAAGAAGTCCTAAAGCTGGTTAATTTGGAAGGTTTAGAGAATAGATATCCAGCAGAGTTAAGTGGGGGGCAGCAACAAAGGGTCTCCTTGGCTCGCGCAATTGTTGTTGAACCGAAAGTTCTCCTCCTGGATGAACCGTTGAGTAACTTGGATGCAATACTAAGGGAAGAAATGCGTTTTGAACTTAGAAAACTCCAGCAGAAAATGAATATTACTTCTATGTATGTAACTCATGATCAAACGGAAGCAATGGTCATAGCAGATAGAATTGCCGTCATGAACCAGGGATCAATTGAGCAAATAGGGACAGCAGAGGAGATCTATACTAAATCTGCCACCGATTTCGTCGCTTCGTTTGTAGGAAAGACGAATCTATTATCTGGAAAATTAGTTAATCTCAATAAAACGAGCAAGCGAGCACTTATAGAAATACAGCCCGGATTCGCTCTACAAGTGGTAGTCCAGAACTTACAGGAAATTGACATCTCGGAAAATCAAAATGTCTATGTTTCAATCAGGCCCGAATATATCGTTATTAAAGAAGGAAGGATGGAAAAGAATATCAATGTCTTTGAAGGAAAGAGCTTAGAAAGAATCTTCTTGGGGAATTTTTATGATTATAGAGTTGAGGTAAAAGGACAAACATTGCGGGTTCAAGCTCCGCATTCCCAACATATAGATGTTGGGAAAACAGTGAATATTTTTATTGATCCTAAATTGTGTGCCTTGCTCAAAAGTTGAATATGTGAAATTGCCTTCATTGAATTTGTAAATCCGGATAAAAAACTGTGGAGGAAAACAAGACCTGATGACGATGTCTAGGCAGATAAAAATAGGATTTATCGGCTTTGGGGAAGTAGCCACGGAGTTCTCCAAGGGGTTTCAACAATCGGGTCTGTTTGAGGTTTGGGTCTACGATAAGATTCTTCGGGATCCACTACGTAAGAGGAGAGTTGAAGAAAGAGCTACAGAATTAAATGTAAAATTGGCCGGGGACATTGATTCTTTAACGAAAGGGTGTGAAATAGTTTTATCCACAGTTACCGTAGATGCTGCTGTTGAAGTGGCAAAGGACACTGCTCCATTTTTAGACAAACAAAAGACCTATGTGGACTTAAATTCTACTTCCCCAGGAATGAAAAGAGAAATTGCTCATATTATTAAAAAAACAGGAGCAAATTTTATCGAGGGAGCAATATTAGGAGCCATCAGTTCATATGGATTCCGGGTACCGATAATGGTGTGCGGAAAAAGAGTAGAAAAGTTCGAAAACCTCATGAATCGAATTGGCATGAATATGACCTATGTTGGGCAAGTAATCGGAAAAGCTTCTACCATAAAGATGTTAAGGAGCGTATTTGCAAAAGGAGTGGAAGCCCTATTACTGGAAATGCTCCAGGGAGCTGTACGGTATGGTGTGGAAAATTATGTAATGGAGGACATTTGTAAGTACATGGATAGCAGCTCCTTCCTATTGATAGCTAACAACTGGTTGACTACGCACGCTATTCATGCAAAGAGAAGATTTATGGAAATGGAACAGGTGGTAAAAACACTAAGGGAGATAGGAATTAATCCCGTAATGGCCACCGCCACCAAGAAGAAATTAAAAGCATCTGTGGACCTGAAATTAGAGGAATTTTTTAAGGGAAGGGAACCCGAAGATTATCATCAGGTTATTGCAGCAATAGAGGCTAAGACATCTTCTAGACATCTTTGACAACATGGTAAATCCTTTTTTCAGCGTCTTCTTCATGCAAAAGTTGGTTAACAGAAGGGGGACTTAATTTCAAGAATTTCCAGAACTTAAAGAACCGAAAACAGAGAAATTAAGAGAAAAGGTGGTCAGTTGAGGGATTATTTTGCAGAATAAACAGGAAAAATAAGCACTGAAAGAAAGGGATAAATTTGATAGATCCAAACGCAACAAATCCAACATGACCAATAGATACCGTGCGCTTATTATGGGATGGGGTGCTCATGACCGCTACTTTCATTGGTTATTCTCTGAGCATTATCCCTGCTGGCTATCTATCTGATCACATTGGCCGTAAAACTGTAATAGTAGGAGGGATACTTCTCTACTCTTTGACCTTCTCTTCTCATTAGACTACCGTAACATCCTGCTGGACAGATCTATTCTCCTTGTCATTTTGACTCTGGGAATTCTCTACTGGGGTAGAAATGGAATTTACACTTTCCTGCCTGTCTATTTGGTGGATAATAAGGGGTTCGGGTTTACCAACGCCTCCTTAACTGTGTGGATCATTCCAGCTGCAGGTATCCCTGGAAAAATCTTGGGAGGTCGTCTTTCTGAGTTCAGCTTTTAGCGTGCTTTTATTATCTCTGGTCCACCATCCGGTAATTCTCTGGGGACTACTCGTTGTTTTTGGATTTTTTACCAATGCTGCTTCTCCACCCATGTATGCTCATATTACTGAACTATATGAGGGCTCACATACAGGTATGGCTCTCGGTACCGTTGTCGGCCTAGCGTGGCTTATTTCAGCTCTCTCTCCCACTCTTACAGGTACGCTCATTGATAGGTATGGGTAATACGGTTGCTTTTATGAGTATTGCCGTAATCTTCGGGTTAGGAGTGCTAGCGCTAGGAAAAGGAAGAAACACATAGTTGCGAAGATCGGGTAAAAAAATACTCACTGAATTGAGACATGATTCGACTTGCTGCGAAGTTATATAGGTGTTTCTCTCTAAAAGAAATGTAGACTCCATCAGCCAACTGTTAAGTACAAGCTTATATTCTGGTTTGGAAGTCTTGGTAAATAGCGTAGAGAATCCCAAGAACCAAATCAAACAAGCTAGAAGAAGAAAAGAGATGAATGAGATATTTTTACCTGGAGAGATTGAGTATCTTGCCCGGGAAAAAAGATTGAAAGAAGATTGAATGAAGGAGTTTCTCTTTCTGACCAAAATTAAATAGAGGGGTGATGGTAACTTATTCCACAGACATAGACCCTTAACTCAATCCAATTATACGAGGAGAGTTTTAAAATGAACAAATCATCACAATTAAGGAAGTTACTTGAACGACCAGGGGTCATCAGACTCGTCGGAGCACATAATGCTTTGGGGGCAAAACTCGTAGAGAGAGCTGGATTTGAAGGTGTGTGGGCCGGTGGTTTAGGGATCTCAGCCTCATATGCTCTTCCAGATGCCAGCATAGTAAGTATGTCTCAATATCTGGAAGTGGCCCGTCAGATGACCGAGGCGGTCTCGATTCCCATTGTTTCGGATTTCGACACAGGCTATGGCAATGCCAATAACGTAATTTATATGGTAAAAATGTTCGAAGCTGCGGGTATTGCCGGGGTTGAAGCTCTTATAGCTGGTTGGGGACAAAAGGAGGCCTTGAAGCGAGCGCGTGCATATGTAGATGCTGGTGCAGATGCGATACTGATTCACTCCAAAAAAAGTACACCAGATGAAGTGGTAGAGTTTATCAAGCATTTCAAAAATTGTAGGCCAGTAGTCCTCGTCCCAACTATCTATTCGATGGTTACCATTAAGGAATTGAAGGAGCTCAAGGTTAAGATGGTTATTTACGCAAATCAAAGTTTGCGAGCAGCAGTTAAGGCGATGGAAGATGTCTTTGAAGAAATAAAACTTAGGAATTAGAGACCTAATAATCTCAATTTTTGGTGTCTGCGGATC
>JAUVZS010000091.1:0-5796 GCA_030602435.1 Clostridia bacterium | reverse complement strand
TCGGCAATCTCGGGAAGAAGAGCCAGATAAGGAACAATAACGCAGGTAAAGAAAAAGAAAAAAAGAGAAATAATACAAGCAGCCCAAACAAAATTTAATATTGAAACTTCCTTTGAGGGAGGCATCCAAATGAGAACAAAGGAGATAAAAAGGGGAAGGGAGGCGAAAACGATGAAAGGAATTCTCCTTCCCCATCTGGTCCTGGTCCGATCGCTCCAGTGACCAACCAAGGAATCCGTTAGAGCATCAAAGACCCTTCCTCCTAACATAGCCAGGCCAAACAGCTTGATGGGAAGAAGAGGTTTGAGGGAACCTGCGGGAGGAGCATAAAAATACATGGCCCACATGAGGCTGGTGTTAATTAAGGTAATTCCCATATAGCCGGAGCCGTACATCAGCTTTTGGGCCAGGCTAAGTTTATTCATTATTATATAGGAGGTTAACAGCTCGGAGCTATCATCTATCTTTTGAAATCACAGGAAATCTAAGGTAGAAAGTGCTACCCTCACCCTTTTTACTATTTACCTCTATCCTCCCTGCATTAGCCTCAACTAACCTCTTGGTTACCGTCAGCCCTAAACCTATTCCCTTCTGTTTAGTGGTAAAAAGAGGTTGAAATACCTTGTCCAGATTCTCCTTAGAAATTCCCTCTCCTGTGTCAGAAATGCTGATAGTCACATGCTTTTGGTCTAGGTAGGTTCTTACGCTGAGCTTGCCTCCTTCAGGCATGGCCTGGATAGCATTGGAAATGAGATTCTGAAGAGCCTGCCTTATTTGAGTTTCATCCACCTTTATTTGAGGAAGATTCTGGGAAAGGTCTTTAGCTACCTTGACCTGCCCAGGAATCTGGCGGCCTCTCAAGCTTGCTTCAACCACATCATTAACGCTGGTGGAGGAGAAATCGGGTTTGATTTCTTTGGTAAAGTCGAGAAGCTCTTTTACGATGTAAGAAGCCTCATCTAGCTGTGCATCTATAAGGTCCAGGTGCCTTTTAGCTTTCTCTTTATGGGAGAGTACCTCCCCCAATGAATAAAGGGAGTTCTTCATAACAGTGAGGGGATTTCGAATTTCATGGGCAAGTCCTGCCGCCATCTCTCCCATAGCGGCAAGTCTTCCCTTTCGCAGGAGCTCCTCTTGAACCCTCTCCAGCTCCCTGGTTCGTTCCAGGAGCTCTCGACTCCTCTGTCTCAGCATATCAGAAAAGACAGAGCTAGTATATCCTACAAAAATAAACACCAGATCACCACCAGGCTGCTCACCGGAACAAAGGGAGTGTCCCGATAAGGACCCAGATCAAAGGTAGCTAATATGCGACGATGGGAGAGAACCTGATAATAGTCCAGAAGAACCGGGATAAGATAGTAAAGGATAGCCACCAAAGTAATAAAGCGCCCCTCTTTTCTTCCCAGGATACTGTTGGCATAAATAATGGGGAAGATATAAAATATGGAGCCCATCCACCCTCCCAAACCCAAAAAATAGAGAAGAAAGGTCAAAATCAGCATCTCCAGGAGAAAATACCTTGAATAAATCATCCTGACCATCTTTACACTGGCCTCCCTATCCACTAAAAAGCCATAGGAAAAGCTCACGGCAAGCCAGAACATGGTAAGGATGAGAATACGATTAGGTAAGGGAAGGCCCCATCCCCACCTGGCAAAGCAAATAAGGAGGAAGAAAACTGCCAGGGCTATCATCCTTATTCTGGTGCCCTTCTTAATCCTGGCTACAATCTCCTCAAGCTCAAAGTCCACCTTGGGCATTGCCTCTCCTCCTTTAATCATGTAGGACTCCCTTTGGGTTGCTACCTTGTCTATACACAATCTTAACAGAAAACTAGATTTAGTCTAGCTAAACTTGTATTTGTTCTACCCATCTAGATGAGACCCTGCCCATCATTCCTGAAGACCTGGAGTGTTCAAAATACGTCAGAAATCCTGGATATTGGACAGGCCAAAGATAGTGAAAAGGGCTTCATTTCTAGGTCTGTTATACCCTGAGGCCAGGCAGCCTATCAAATATTGAACAATTCTCTGGCAGGTTCAGCGCTTAAAGTAAAGTCTCCTCGGTATATCCTCGATCTATCACTGCTGATCCTCCAAAGTTTGGCACGGAAATTGCTTTCTAAGCTAATAAAAGAGAAAGGGCAAAAAGAGGTTGACCGAAAAAGTGCAAAAGAAGCTTCCTTCTTATATTTTATTGGTAGATGATGAAGCCAATGTAAGGACAGTATTCTCCGATGTCTTGAAAAGGGCCGGTTATCGGGTTAAGGTAGTGGAGGATGGTCATGAGGCTATAAAAGAGCTAGAACAGAAGACTTACAATCTGGCTCTGGTTGATCTTAGAATGCCCAAAATGGGTGGAATCCAGGTTCTAGAGAGTCTCAAGAAGATAAAGCCAGAGCTTCCTGTCATTATTTATACCGGTTATGGATCGGTAACCACTGCGGTGGAGGCTATGAGGAAAGGCGCCTCCAATTATCTCAGCAAGCCCTTCTCTCCAGAGGAGCTAAAGCTAGCCATCAAAAAGGCCTTAGAACAAAAAGGCAACCCCCCACAACCCTGATAAGATAAATAAACAACCTCTGAAGCGCGAATTCAAATACCGGGTAAAAGAAGCTTGACAATTAGCCCCTCAAGGAGGAGGCTTTTCGCTTTAACTTAAGCATGTTGTTTCTGTATGCATCCCTCCAATAACAAATCCGCTTTGCGTAAATCCCCTTCTCCAGATTTTGAATACCATTTTACTACTATACTTGCATCCACTACATATCTGTGCAAGAGTTCTTCTCTCATCGGGTTTCTCTCCACTTTCTTATTTCAGCAACTCCATTCCACTCACCGGCTTTTTCCCGGAGCTTGCGAATATCTAAAGCTGCCCGGCGAATAAAGCCACTCCTGCTAGAAGAATCGCTCCGTGCAAAATCATTAATTTTCGCCAGCTCCTCCTCAGATAAAGTGATATTTATTTTCTTAACCTTACCCATCCAAATACCTCCTTTGGTAAATATCCATAGACACATTATGATATATCTATTGATGATGGCAAGTAGGCAACCTACTTGCCATCCCCCGCGAGTCCCTCCAAAGAAGGAACGGGAACTAGAGAAATGACCCCATTCTTGACTATTACGGCAAACTTCTGGCCTTTCTGTCGGCCACTGCGGATAGAGTTTGAGAAGAGGGCTATCCAGCAATTGGAAATAATCGCTTTTTCGCAAACATGGGGTTGACAAAGTATTTCCCCCTGCTATAGTAAAGTAATTAATTAATTACCTATAAGGAGGAGCAAGTGAAAATCAAAGAGGATTTTAACGTTACTAAATCAATCTCGGCTTTGATAGCCAGAACACAATTGGGTCAAATTCTTGAAAGGGTATCTAAAAACAAGGACCGATTTTTGATAAGCAAAAAAGGGGAGGCAAAGGCAGTAATCCTGGGAGTGGAAGATTACCTGAAGAATATCGTCAAGCAGCCAGGGGCATTAACCAAGCTTCAAAAACAGGCAGAAAAAGCCGGGAGGAACAAATTAACTTTAGAGGAGATAGACCGAGAAATTAAGGCCTTTAGATTAGGCCGGTAATTTCATGTTTAAAGCAGTCTACGATACTAACATCATAGTCTCAGCAGTCCTTCATAAAGATAGACTCCCAGCCTCACTTTTGTCTTTAGCTTTAGAAGGGAAGGTGAGGCTTTTTGTATCTGAACAACTTCTTCGAGAATACAAAGGGGTCCTTAAAAGACCAAAGTTCAAACTAGGGGAAAAAGAGATTGAAAACTTGATGAGCTTCATAAGGAAAAAAGCTGTTAAAGTTAAACCTACCAAGAAGCTTACCAAAATTAAGAAAGATCTAGCAGATAATCGAGTCCTAGAGTGTGCTCTAGAGGCTCAGGTAGATTTTATTGTCACGGGAAACAAAAAGCATTTCCCTTTTGAAAAATTCCACGGAGCCAAAGTAGTCAGCCCTCACGAATTTGCCACTTACTTTATGGCAAGAAAATAGAGAGCCAATGAAAAATTACACCTTTATCCTATTCGTTTCTTGACCCTAAGATTGTTCTGAGTTATGACGTATAATGGGTTAACCCCCCCACCCTTTTGCCAAGCGCTAATCCCTCCTGACAAACAAAAACCAATGGCACATAATGTTACCAAATGGAAGACAAATTTACCAATCCAGATGAGTAAAATATTATGATATTCACGAATCCTTTAGACAAAATCTTTTCTCAACAGTCAAAAATAAAACTTCTGAGGTTCTTAGTCCAGCATCGAGGAGAATTTACCGGCAGAGAAATTGCTAAATCTGTAGGACTTGCCCATCCTACCGTTCACTCGGCTCTTTCTCACTTAAGGGAACAGGGAATTATCTTTATGAGAAAGTCAGGCAATGCTCTTTTGTACTCTCTTAACCGGCGACACCAAGCGACTAAAGATATCATCATCCCGGTATTCAAAAAGGAGAGCCAGCTAAAAGAAAAAATGGCTCGATCTTTGGTCACGACATTGAGTTTTCCACTGGAGTCGGTGGTTCTTTTTGGCAGTATTGCCCAAAACAAAGAAAAACCAACAAGTGACATCGACATTTTGGTGATTCTTTCCAATCGGGTAGATCCCCAAAAAGCAGAGGCCGAGATTATCTCTCAAGGTACTAAATTCGTGGAGCAATTTGGCAACCAAGTTTCTCCTGTCATTATCAATCTCAACGACTTCTTAACAAGGCTAGAAAATAAAGACAAACTGCTAAGAAAAATATTGGACCAATGTCAAGTAATCTATGGGAAGTCAATAACCGAGCTGATTTCCTATGCCAAAGTCAGAGATTCCAATTGATTTTGGTATTACCGGACTAACGAAGGGAGGACATTGTGTCTGTTGAAAGTAGATTCAACAAGAAGCATCAAGGATACTCTATGATGTCGTCAGTAGCTCCTGTGATCCGGAGTCAATCCAGATAACCCTCGACATTCCCCAAAATTTCACATGGGTCTTCCCAAGGTGGCGAATTAAAGTGGTAAATATATAAAAACAAAGCTTGATCCCGAGCGTATAAAAAAATTTCTGAAAGAGGATAAATTTATTATATCGAATCATGCAAGAGTTAGAATGTTCCAAAGAAACGTTTCGACAGATAATATTAAAGGCATTGTAATGAAAGGAGAAATAATTGAAGAATACCCAGAAGATGAGCCTTGTCCATCAGCTCTAATATTAGGATTTTCAGAGAACATCCCCTATCACGTTGTTGTTGCTCAATGTGAAGATCATATGAGGTAGTAACGGTTTATTATCCAAAAGAAGATAGGTAGGTAAATTATAGAATGAGGAGGCATAAAAATGAAACCAGATAGATGCAGTTTTTGTAAAGGTAAGTTGTCTAAAGGCAAAACGGAATTTGTTGCAAAAGTAGGAGATGAGGTCATCTCGATCAAAGACGTGCCAGCTTACATTTGTGATAACTGCGGAGAGGCTTACTTTAGTTCAAAAATTTCAAGAAAAATTGATGAAATTATGAGGAGTTTCCATAAGGGTAAGCTTTTAGTTCGCCCGATTGCAGCGGGAGAGATTGAATTAAGGGTTTAAGAGCCTGGAAGGATGGAAGCAAATAAATGTCCAAGAACCCTTTCTGTATTATGACAGCATCAGGGTCAAGACTGTATGAGGGGGAAGCATCAAATGCTATCATCTGGTTAACAGATGGCTCTTCCGGCCAAAATATAAATGACACCCCTTCTGATAATACACGTTCCCTGAACCGCCAATCTGAATCTGAATTTGTATCTAAGCCATCTGGAT
>JAUVZS010000211.1:0-3492 GCA_030602435.1 Clostridia bacterium | reverse complement strand
CACTATGGCTTGCCAGGTTTTACTGCAAAGAATAAGAAAAAATGAGCGAAAAAGGTTACCGGACGAAGAGATAACTTTAAGACCAAAATTGATTATAAGAGAATCTTGTGGAGTAAAACTTTGATTGAGCAAGAATCTAAGGAAAGAAGGGAATTTTTATAAGCCCTCCAGGGCTCCGCAAAGGGTCCTTTCCTTAATCCGATAGGATTCAAAAATTTTTGATTCAGCTGCGCAGAAGACTATTGTCTAAATTAGGCTAATACAGATAAATTATGATAGAGGGCAATTGACAAAAATTTTTTTTATACTATAGTGTGAAAAAATAGGAAATCGTTATTGAAAAAATGCGAAAAACACTTAAAGACGTAGCTCGAGAAGCAGGGGTTTCTATAACAGTTGCTAGTAGAGGGTTGGGTAGTTATGGATATGTGAGTCGGGAATCACGAGAGAAAGTCTTAAAAGCAGCCAAGAAAATAGGTTATCAACCGGATCAGATTGCCAAAAGTTTGAAGACTCATCAGACCTATACTATAGGGCTACTTATTTCTGATGTTACTAATATCTGGTTTACCACAGTGATTCGAGCCATTGAGGACGTAGCAGAACAGAATGGATACAATCTCATATTGTGTAATACTGATGAGAATCCAGAAAAAGAGACAAAATATCTAAAAGTACTTTATGGTAAGAAAATAGATGGTTTAATTATTGCTGCTACAGGGGAAAAGAGCCCTTACTTAAAGAAACTGATTAGAGGAGGACTCCCCGTAATCTTGATAGATAGAAAGCTAAAAGGTGTTCATACAACGCAGGTAACAATTGATAGCGAATTCGGAGCCTGTGAAGCGGTAAAGCACCTTATTAACCTGGGACACAAGCGTATTGGCATCATCAATGGTCATCCTCGAACCACCCCGGGAGAGGAAAGATTTGAAGGGTACAAGAGAGCCCTGGCGGAGAATAACATTTCCTTAGATCCTGCTCTGGTAAAATATGGAGACTTCAGAATGGAGAAGGCCAGAAAAGCCTGTCAGGAACTCATAAAAATGAAAAATCCTTCCACTGCTATCTTTGTGGCAGACAATGTAATGGTTATGGGAATCTACCAAGTTCTAAAAGAGAACAACGTTAGAATTCCTGAAGAGATAGCCATAGTGGGATTTGACGATCCAGAGTGGGCTTCTTTAATGCAGCCTCCCTTAACTACCGTTAGGCAGCCCCGTCATTCTATTGGTACTATGGCTTGCCAGGTTCTACTGCAAAGAATAAGGAAAAATGAGCGAAGAAAGTTATCAGACGAAGAGATAACTTTGAGACCAAAATTGATTATAAGAAAATCTTGTGGAGCAAAACTTTGATTGTCTTTGCTTTTCCCTAATTGGGAAAGGGAGCATTTTATCCCTATAAAATAGGAGGTAGTCAGATCGTAATTAATATAGTTATAACTTTCACGGTTAAGCTGGTAGGTCTCCTTGAATAAGAAATTCTCCAAAGATTCTTTGTTGGTCTCAATCTTGTCCAATTCGTAGTAGAGTTTATCATCATTAAAAGTCTCAGGGTCAAGGTTAAGCATCTGGGGAAGAGCGGTTGTCTTTACCCAGTCCTGAATGGAGTAACAGGAAGTAGGTTCAAGACAGCGGTTGATAGTTAATACTCTGGCTATCAAAGGAGTAGAGACAGGGCTATTGGTTATTTTGGAATTATCAAAAGCCTGATCTATCTGCCAGTCTTCCCATAATTGATTTGCCACTGCTACCTCCAGATAAGAGAAAGATTTTAAGGGAATGATATTCTCAATGGAGGAAAGGATATGCTCCTTTCCTTTAACTACTTTCAAGATAAGCCTGATCTGCTCTACTTTGGTCTCTGATAATTTACCCAAAGGAAAGAGGATCCGCTTTCTAACTTTCTTTCCTTCTCGATATGATTCGGCAATACTGTAGGAAGTGTATTTCTTTTTTTATAATAACTAGTGCAGTATACTAAGTGCATAATATGTAGCCTCTTTTGTTCAAATACATATTATGCACAAAAAGATTTATTTGTAATGCTAATTCCATAAATTATTTGTTAAACTACAAAAGAGAAAGAGCAAACTTTTAAACTTCGTTTAGCCGTTTATTAACAAGGAGTTGAGCCGAAATCTGCAATATTTTTTTGCGGAATATGGGTTATATTGTAGAATTTACAGAGCGCAATTGTATTAGGTAGAGTACTGAAAAATAGCGGAATTATCTAAATTTTGTAAAAAGTGCAATTTTTTCGTGATTTCCGTTAAGAGTGACAGGAGAAAAAGAAAGGTATAAGGTCGTGATTCCAAGGATTGATATTCATACGATGGTGGTGTTAGAAACATGAGTTTATGCAAGTATAGTTATGGTGGAAACGGGCGGATAGGGTTCGAGTATTGGCCGAGCTTGAGGCAGAACGTACGTAGGTATAGCCGATCATTTTTCTTGTTTCGGCTTAGTACAATATTGTAGGAGTATGAACGTATGGTCTTCCCAAGAATCCAATGAAAGATCAAGGCTTACTCTCAAGACATGCAGAGAGCCTGGATGGTAGCTAGCCTTCGGCAGGATAAGTTGCCGAAATCCCTTTCATTGGCTGACATTGTGATATTCTGAATAGATGAAAGGAGAAATGCTAATGCAAGCGAAGGAAATTGCTGTTGTATTTGAGGAAATTGCGCCTGTAGAGAGTGGGGTTCAATCAGATAGGGAGAGGAGGCTACTCGGATTCCGGTTTGGCAATCCTGAAATAGATGTAACAGGGGTAGGTGTTGCCTGGTATCTAGCAATGGAAGTAATTGAGCAATCAATCAAACGAGGCCTCAATCTACTTTTGATTCACGAGCCGAGGCTATTCTATGAGAACAACACGCCATATCATACATGTCTTCTGCCGGAAATCAATCCTGTTAATCTAAAGAAGAAAC
This sequence comes from Clostridia bacterium, assembly GCA_030602435.1. Classification (GTDB taxonomy): domain Bacteria; phylum Aerophobota; class Aerophobia; order Aerophobales; family AE-B3A; genus JAUWRC01. The sequence continues at coordinate 554 of JAUVZS010000211.1, read as the reverse complement.
AACTTCTCATAGAGAATGACATATGCGTATATACTGCCCATACAAACTGGGATTTTCAAGAGTCGGTCGGAATGCAGCCCACTTTTGCCAAGGCCCTCGGTCTTACCAAAGAGATTAAAAGGGATATTGCGGTAGGAGTATATCGAGTACAAACAATGCCTTTTTCAGATCTGATTAACAAGGTAAAAACTGCTATCGGATTGAAACACATGCGAGTCCAAGGAGATCGAGACAAGCTCATCACAACTATAGCGGTTGGCTTTGGTGACATGGGGTTTGCGATTGATGCAGTTCTGGCTAACTACGCAGATGCCGGTATTTTCGGGGAGCTACATGAATTCTCATTCATTGCGGCTCGTGAGTCAAAAATAGCAATCATTGAGACCACCCATCTAGTCAGCGAGAGTATAGGATTTCGTAGTGTCGTTGATGTTCTCAAAGAGAAGCTTCCTGGAATGAGAATCAAGTTTCTTGAAGTTCCTTTCGGATACGAATGGATCTAGGAGGTTGGTGAAAAACCCCTTAATTCTCATCATAAATTTCATCTGAACTTT
>JAUVZS010000212.1:0-3491 GCA_030602435.1 Clostridia bacterium | reverse complement strand
GGAATTGGCTTTCTCTTCTGTTCTTTTTCTATTATGGGATTTCCTCCTTTTGGTGGATTCTATGCTAAGCTGATGGTAGTTTTGGCTATGGTAAAAGAGGGGCATTTCTTTATCGCTGCCTTAGCTGTGTTTGCAGCTATTCTCACTATGCTCTATCTTTTTCGATTATTCAATGGTATCTTTCTAGGCCAGGGAACATTAGGACGTGCTCCTTTAAAAAAGTGGTCTATGGTGGGATGTGTGCTCTTTTTAGGCATTATTTCCCTGGTTATTGGTATTTTTATCAGCCAGGTTCTGGAGCTGCCCAATATTGCCGTAGCCAACATTTTCAAGTGAGGTGTATATGAGTTCCAATATTTTACTTTACCCCATATTATTACCTTTGCTAGCAGGGGCTATTTGTTTTCTTTTGTCCAAAAAATGGATGAAAGAGGTTCTTTCGCTTGTAGTCATGCTTGCTACCTTTATCTTGGCTATTGTCATTTTTAGAAGTGAGGAGCTTATTTTTACTCAAGCCTGGCTGCCAGTCCTGGGAGGAATAGATTTTTCACTCAGAAGCTATCATTTCTCTTCCTTCATCCTCATCTTTCTTGCTTTATTTGGCCTTCTTATCTCTCTTTATTCGGTAAAGTTTATGAGAGGCAAAAAGAGATTAAGAGAGTATTATGCCTATCTTCTCTGGACCATAGCAGCCTCTAGCGGTGCCATTTTAGCTAATAATCTTGTCGTGTTTCTGCTTTTCTGGGGAGCACTGGGCCTCCTCTTATATGCTCTTCTCTCTTTAGGTTCTTATCGAGTAGCCACTAAAGGGCTATTCATTGTAGGAGCCTCTGATTTTGCTTTGATTTTAGGAGTGCTCTTCCTCTACCATTTGAGTGGAACTCTGGAAATAAACCATATAGGAGCAATACCCCTTAACAGTGTTCTATCTATATTTGCTTTTATCTTGCTAGCAATAGGAGCACTGGCCAAGGCAGGGGCTATGCCGTTTCATACATTGATACCCGATGCGGCGGAAAGCTCTCCCCTACCCATAATGGCTCTCTTGCCTGCTTCTCTAGATAAGCTCCTGGGTATTTATCTTTTATCCCGCATTTGTCTGGACTTCTTCAGATTAATTCCTAACTCAGGACTGAGTATTCTCTTAATGATTATCGGTTCCTTTACTATCGTTGCTGCGGTAATGATGGCCTTAATACAACACAACTTGAAAAAGCTGCTCTCCTATCACGCAGTAAGCCAGGTGGGATATATGGTTCTGGGTATTGGTACTGGTATTCCCCTTGCTATGGCTGGAGGAATATTCCATATGCTCAATCACGCTATTTACAAGGAATCTCTCTTTCTGGGAGCAGGTTCAGTAGAGCACAGAAGAAAAACTACTGAGCTGAATAAGCTAGGAGGATTAGCCAGGATTATGCCCATCACCTTTATTACCTTCTTTATTGCTGCCTTATCTATCTCAGGTATCCCTCCTTTTAACGGATTCTTCTCCAAGTGGATGGTCTATCAGGGAGTAGTGGAACTGGGAAGACTGGGAGGAGCTGGAAACCTCTGGATAGTATGGCTTCTTGCGGCTATGTTTGGTAGTGCTTTAACTCTAGCTAGCTTCATCAAGCTTATTCACGCTACATTCTTGGGGACGCCTTCTACTTCCCAAGCAGAGGATATGGAAAAAAAATCGAGGAAATTAGGCCTTTGCATGGCTCTTCCCATGATAGTGCTAGCCTCACTGTGCGTTGTTTTTGGAGTCTTTGCCTATAGAATTCCTCTGAAGCTCTTTATTCTAGATTCTGTAGCAGGGGTCCCGCCATCAGGTGAATGGTTAGGCTGGTGGCGGCCAGGGTTGACTACCACTTTAATTATTATTGGCCTTGTTATAGGAGGAGTTATTTATCTTTTAAGTAAAGTGAAGTTATTCCGGGAAGATACCTCCTATATTGGCGGAGAAGAAGCAACTCCTGAAATGAAGGTTTCTGGAGTTGAGTTTTATGATACTGTGAGAGATTTTAGTGGCTTGAAAGGAATATATCGAGCTGCCGAGAGGAAAAAATTGGACTTCTATAACTGGGGAATGAGCTTTTGTCGGGCAGTTGCCTGGGCTCTACGTGGGCTGGATAGATTAGTCAATTATATTTGGGAAGGCCTGGCCTCCCTGGTAGTATTAATGGGTAGAGGGGGAAGTCGCCTGCATAATGGCATCCTGCATACTTATCTTGCTTGGTGCCTTCTAGGTTTCATGGTTTTACTGGTGGTGTTTCTAGTATTATAACTGAGAGAGAAAAAGATGCTTGAGCTCTATAGTCTGATAATTCTTATGATTCTAGGGTCGTTAGTAGCGATTCACACAAAATACCTGCTGTCGGCAGTGATTTCCCTGACTTTAGTGGGTCTGATCTTGTGTGTGGTCTTTCTTTATCTTCAGGCCCCAGACACTGCCATTACCCAGATAATAGTAGAGGTGATAGCTTTAGTTCTTTTGATAAGAGCTGTGTCTATAGAGAAGGGTACTGTGGGGAGAAAGGGGGCAAGAGAGACCTTCAGCGCCGTAGTGACAACTGTCTTCCTGGTTCTTTTTGCTTTCTTTGCTTATAGAGCACTTCTGGATCTTCCCCAATTTGGTTTTCCTTTAATGAGAGTCTCTGAAGGCTATATCAGGGAAGGATTGGTTAAAACAGGTTCGGCAAATATAGTTACTGCGGTGCTTTTGGATTTCAGAGCTTATGATACACTAGGAGAGGCAACCGTTCTTTTCACAGCTATATTAGGAGCTATTATAGTATTAAGGAAAGCAGGGAGGAAATGAAAGAGAACAAGGGAATGACTCTTATTGTAAAGACGGTTATCAAATTTCTTGCTCCTCTAGTTATCCTTTTTGGTGTATATATAATATTACACGGGCATCTTACTCCAGGGGGGGGTTTTCCCGGTGGAGTGGTGATTGCTTCTGCTTTTATCCTCCTTACTCTTGCCTACGGAAAGCAGATAGCGGAGAAAAAGATGAAAAGGTCTCTCGCTGCCCTTTTGGAAAGTACGGGCGCCTTGTTTTTTCTTATTCTGGCTGTCTTGGGAATTTTTCTCGGCGGATGGTTTTTTTCTAACTTTCTTCCTAAGGGAGAGCCTTTGAAGCTTCTCAGCGCCGGTTTTATTCCTTTAGCTAATATTGCTATTGGATTGAAGGTAGGGGGAGGAATATTTGCAGTTTTTCTGGCCTTAATTATTTTTAGAATTGCCGGAGAAGGGGGAAAAGAACAAAAATGATATTCTTCTTATCTTTTATACTTTTCCTTATCGGTCTCTATTGTGTTTTAATCAAAAAGAATCTGTTAAAGATGGTTATGGGAATAGTGATTATGGAGTATTCGGTCAGCCTTTTTTTGATTCTTTTAGGTTATAAGAAAGGAGGCTTCCCTCCTATCGTTACGGCGGGAGTAGAAGGGACAAATTTTGTTGACCCTTTACCGCAAGCATTGGTGATTACGGCCATAGTT
>JAUVZS010000102.1:0-5473 GCA_030602435.1 Clostridia bacterium | reverse complement strand
CGCTCTATCAAGAAAGTCAACCCCCCTTTGGATTACAATTTTTAGAGCGCTCTGAAAAATTCTATTTCAATTTTGGAAGCGAAGAGAGCTGTCTTCGAAATGCCCATTTTGAACCCTCATCCCTATAAGAACAGCCAAGATAAGCCTCAGGACAATTTTCTTCTGTCGCTGTATATCCGCTTTAGATTATTTCTGCTCAGCTTCTTCGCTACGGGAAAGATTTAAACTCGTCGCTTCGCTCCTCAAACAGTAAATCTTTCTTTTTCCTCCACTCAGAAGCCTCGTTAAGGTGACGGCTATAAGGCTCCTTCAGAAAATGTCCCTCGGCAAACGTATTTAAATTCCTATACCGCAAGAAATGCCTCAGGATTCTCAGGATTCAGATTTCACTTCCTTTTTACTAAGACTCAATCTTCCGAGTTCATCAATACCGATAAGTTTAACCGTGATTTGGTCTCCCACCTTCACTACATCGGAAACATTCTTAACAAACCCATCGCTTAATTGTGAGACGTGGACTAAACCTTCTTTGCCTGGAGTAATCTCCACAAAGGCCCCAAAATCAGTTACTCGCTTTACCTTACCTGTATAAATTTCTCCTACCTTAGGGTCTCTAATTATCCCCTTTATCATAGCTAAAGCCTTCTCGCCCCCTTCTGCGCTAAGAGAAGAGACAGTAACCTTTCCCTCCACGTCATCTATATCAATCTGTGCTCCTGTCTCTTTTATTATCCCTTTGATAATTTTGCCCCCCGGACCAATGAGATTACTGATTTTATCAAAGGGAATGGAGAGAGTAGTAATTCTAGGAGCATGGTCAGAAAGCTGGGGTCGGGATTCTTTTATCACCATTTTCATTTGTTCCAGTATAAAGGCACGAGCCTTTTTTGCCTTATTCAAAGCTTCTTCTAATATCTCGATATTAACTCCGGAAATCTTAATATCTAACTGCAGGGCAGTAATAGCCTCTTTCGTTCCAGCAATTTTAAAATCCATATCTCCCAGGTGGTCTTCCATACCCTGAATATCAGTTAAGACAATAACTTCATCTCCTTCTTTAATTAAACCTATCCCTACCCCGGCTACGGGCTCAGATATAGGAACGCCGGCATCCATTAAAGAAAGACTCCCTCCACAAACAGAAGCCATAGAGGAAGAACCGTTAGACTCCAGGATATCTGAGACTAATCTAATAGTATAAGGGAAAGAATCGCTCTTAGGTAAAATTGGCAAAAGAGCCTTTTCCGCCAGAGAGCCGTGTCCAATTTCCCTTCTTCCAGGTCCTCGCAGAAACCAAGTTTCACCTGTAGAAAAAGGAAGAAAATTATAATGGAACATAAATGTTTTGGAAACTTCTCCTTTATGCAGCCCATTAATTATCTGCTCATCGGCAGAACTACCTAAGGTAGTCACTACTAAGGACTGGGTCCCTCCCCTGGTAAAAAGTCCTGAGCCATGAACCCGTGGTAATGTCCCTACTTCACAGGAAATAGGTCTGACCTCATCTATACCTCGCAGGTCCCATCTTTTCCCTTTTTTAATTATTAGCTCCCTCATCCTCTTCTTTTTTAACTCACTGAGAACATCCAGAAATTCGGACTTCTTCTCAGGATAATCACATAAAAACCTTTCCAGAATCTCCTCTTTGAGCTTTTCCAGATGGGCTTCTTTCTTCTTCTTATCCCAATCCTCACCAATGGCCTCAACTTTATCCTGGGCAAAATCTTCTGTCTTCCTTCTTATCTCCTTGTCAACCTCATAAAGAGGAAACTCTCTTTTTCCTTTTTTAACAAGAGAAGTAAATTCCTCCTCTATCTCAATTACTCTCTTAATATAGGAATGCCCTTTCTGAAAAGCCTCTAATATAACTTCCTCTTTAAGCTTATCAGCACATCCTTCCACCATTATTAATCCCTCTTTGTTTCCTACCACTACTAAATTTAGCTTACTTTGCTTTAATTCATCATCACGGGGATTAATAACAAACTCCTCTTCTATTCTTCCTACTCTTACCCCTCCCATAAGCTCAATAAAAGGTAGCTCAGATATGGATAACGCAAGACAAGCTCCTATAAGAGCTAGAATAGTCGGTTGATTGGATTCGCTAGCCGATAGCACAGTAGCAATCACCTGAACCTCATTTCTAAATCCCTTTGGGAAAAGAGGGCGGATAGATCTATCTATTAGTCGAGAGGATAGAATCTCTCCATCAGAAGGCCTTCCTTCCCTTTTGAAAAAACCTCCAGGAATCTTTCCTGCTGCATAGGCCCTCTCGCGATAATCTACTGTTAAGGGAACAAATCCCTCATCTTCCCTGGCAGCGGAAGAGACCACCGCCGTAACTAAAACTATAGTTTCCCCATATTGAACCAACACAGCTCCACCACTTTTCTTAGCTATCTTGCCTGTCTCCAGAATTAAGTCTTTATCTCCTAACTTTTTTTCTATTCTAACCATATTATTTTCTTTCATTTGATTACCTTCTTAGTCCTAACGCTTTTATAATTTTCTTATATCTTCCTTGGTCTCCACTTTTAAGATAATCGAGAAGTTTGCGCCGCTGCATAACCAACTGAAGAAGTCCCCTTTTGGAACTCTGATCTTTTTTATGTTTGCCAAGATGGGCGGTCAGATTTTTGATTCGTTCGCTGAATACCGCCACTTGAACCTCAGATGAGCCACTATCAGTAGAATGATGGGCAAATTTCTCTCTTAATTCCTTCTTTTTTACCTTACTAATACTCATTTTTCACCTACTCCCTTTTTTCCTATTTCTTCTCATATTACCATATTCTATATTAATGTAAAGGAAAATCGTGAATGGTGAATTTCAAGAATCGCGACCCGTGACCCAAAAAAAGTTGTAAGTTTTTTGAGGAGTAGCGGTTTGATTTATCAAACAAAAGAAGATAATTAGTGGATTAGATAATTAGAGATTAGACCAGGAGTGTAGAATTAATGAGAAAGAAATCCAAGGTTGCTAATTAACTAATCTCTAATTAACTAATCTCTAGTCAACTAATCAACTAATTAACTGAGAATCTGACCCCTACTTATAGTTTACAGCTGGAAAGGGGAAGAGTTACAATGGTAGATAAGCTCAAAGGTGCTTCCAAGCATTGTTCATCCTGAGCAACAATGGTAATCTTTACCGCCTGAGGGAGAGCATCGTCGGTGGTATTATGCGGGGTTCCCCTGGTTGAATCCCATCTTTCCTGCCAGGTATTTTCATCATAATATAAGAAACTCAAACCTAAGACATTATCAGCCAGTACAGCCGTAGCTCCACCTTGACCAAAAGAAGGGTCCAGACAAGCTTTTATTCGTCTTAATAACTCACAGTGGGATGATAAACTATAGCCTATTTCACATAGATCGAACTCGCCTTTCTTGCTTATCTTATTTGAGGCAGAGATATAGCTTAGAGCATCTTTATCTCCTTTGAATATCAGGTGAGAATCACCAGAACTAATTAAGGCACATCTTATCTCCCGACTCATTACATCCAAACTTATACGGATGCTTTGATACATCCGCGTACGTACATCTCCTTTCTCCCAAGCAGAGGAACTTCTCCAAAAAACATGATAAAGAACCCCCATTAAGAAGGCCAAAATAGCAGTAGCTATAATAACTTCCACTAAAGCAAACCCCCTTCTTCGTATCTCGTTGTTCGTATCTCGTATCTCGCACCTACAAGTAAAAAAGCTAGAAACAAAGATTAAATTGTTTATTGACAAAAACAACACTCCCCTCTCATCAAAATTTCTATACCTCTAGTTGCCCATTTTATCTTGCATTCAACTAAATTAATCTCTTTTGGCTAAATAGGTAACTAATTCTAAACACTGCCCGCCACTTTCATCATCTTCATACTCATCATTATCCTCATTCATTCTGCGCCCACCATACAAAATTCGCACTTTCACCTTACGAAGATAAGGAGTCTTGGTATCCCACCATTCCAGCCGGTATCTATATCCCTTGTGTTCTTCAAATTTTCCCTCCCCTACTCCATAACCGTCAACCTCAGAGGTATAAGCAGCATTCAAATCGTCGTATCCTTTTCTCCTTATTTCCTCCATCATTTGCTGTCCCAAAAGAGTAGCTGTAGAATATTGTTCTGCTGCTTCTTTTGCTCGAAGACCTAAGGGAAAAACTTGAACTATCATCAAAAGACCTATGGATAAGACAGCGGCTACAATGATAACTTCAAAAAGAGTAAAACCTGCTCTTGAATTCATGGGTTAATGCTTTTCTGGATACACCTTAACATAACCAGTGGTGCTGGCTATAGTTATAGTATACCATTCTCGGTTACCTTTGCCTTGAAGATAAATGGAGCCGGTCTCGGCTGTTCCTTGAGGATAGAAAGAAAAACTATTGTCATCAGGATCATCAAATTCTACTATCCCATCTTCCTCCCCTTCTTTGTAAAGCTCAGGATTGGCAAAGATTATATTTTCTTCAAGTGATTGCTTCTTTTCCAGAACATTGCCTTCCTCATTCTCTACCCAATATTTCCTCTTTTTCGGATTAAAAACGACCCTGTATACTTCTCTTTTAGTTATAGCTAATCGACGAGCCCATCTTAAGGTAGAAGTAATATCCTCAGCCGAATTCTTTAAGCGGCTCCTCGAAAGAAAATCACCAATGGAAGAAACAGATAGAGCAATAATTACACTGACAACAGCTAATACTATAATCAACTCTATCAAGGTATGCCCGCACCTTTTCTCACAACCTTTCAATTTCTCTGTTAATACCATCCCATTTACCCCTCACTTTAATCCTCTCCCCTATTTAGTTCGTAGTTCGTAGTTCATTGACCTGTTAGCCCGTCAACCAACTGGTTCACCGTTCATTGTTCCTATCGATGAACTATGAACTACATTACCAGTTGTTGATGTCATCCTCTAGATATCCATTTGCTGCACCTCGTCCATTAGGATCTAGCTCATCTACAATCCCATCACCATCGTCATCTATCTCGTTTTGACAATAGTTCCCATCGGCAAATTCATTCCCATCAGTATTATCGGTCCCTGTTTTTCCATCAAAGCCTTTAGAGCAAATATCATAACTACTTTTATTATGAAAAGGAGGGCCAGTGAGAGGATTTTCATCAAAATCAGCTTTATAGAAATAAATGTGAACACGGTCATCTTGTCCCTTATGCCAGGGATCAAGGATTTCACCATAATTATTTACCTGCTTATCCTTGAACTCTAAGTAAGGACCTTTCCATTCTGGATTACTATAGATAGGATCGGTAGGGTCGGGGCATAAAGCCTCTCTTAGAGAAGCAGAACCTTTCTCATCAGGAGGGTAGCATCCTGTGTCAATTTTATACATATTTATAGCCGTCTCTAATTGAGCAATGAAGGAATTTGCCGCTGCCCTTTTTGCCCGTTCCCTAACTTGAAGGAAGTTAACGAAAGCCAGGCTGGATAAAATAATAATCACCGTCACT
>JAUVZS010000238.1:0-3134 GCA_030602435.1 Clostridia bacterium | reverse complement strand
TAAATAATGGATCTGCTCGCTTTGCTCTGAAACCGGTGGCAATGTCAGCATTTTCTATTAAGCTCGTTAATTTTGGCATTTCCTTTATATTAAATTGGCCATCCCCGTCAGTGAAAAAAATCAACTCATTCTTTGCCGCTCTAAAGCCGGTCTGCAAAGCTGCTCCATAGCCGTAATTAGAGAAGTGGTGAACTACTGAAACCTCTTTGTGCTGCTGGCTCAGAAGATCAGCTATCTGGCTAGTTTTATCCTGGCCGCCGTCATCAACAATAATGATCTCATAACATTTTGTAAGAGAGGGTAAAAACTCCAGAGCTGACTTTACCACTAATTCGATGTTTTCTTCTTCATTAAATACGGGGAAGAAAACTGAAAGGCTTTCCTTCATCTATTTATCTTTTTTATTAGAAATAAGGACTTTCCCACCCCTTTCAGCTAAAATATAAAAAGTAATTTGTCTTAATTTTTCTTTTGCCTCCAGGTAATCTTTTTTCTCTATAAGACAATAAACTCTTTCCTTTGAATCCAAGAAATGAAGTAAACTTTCTTCATTATCAATCCCCTTTACTGGATGGTCAGTATAATATATCAAACTAGGGTCAAAAGACATAGGATTCTCGTCAGAGGAAGGATAATTTCCTATTTTTTCTCCGGGCTGAATTATCGAGGTAATTTTATGAGCTAAAAATTTTGTAGGTTTAAATATTTCAGTGCTGGGAAGGGTATATGTTACCAGAACCCAGGTAGAAAAACACATAATTCCCACTATTATCCCAAAGGAGGTGCTAAGTTTACCTTTAAGGAATGCCAAGAAGGAAAAGGAAGCTCCTGTTATTAACCCAGCAGTTATTAAAATGAGAGATCTAGTACATGGGCCATATTCAGCTGGAAGTTTGATTTTACCTATCAATATTGCAGCAAGAATCAAAGCTATAAGCACAGTAAAAATAAAAAAGAGAAGAAAAGATAAAATTATACCCTTACGCAGAGGAGCTACCCTGGTGAAAGAGTCATCCCAGAATTTACCCACGCAGAGAGCAAGGGGAGGGTAAAGGGGGAAGATATAGCCAGGCAGCTTAGTTTGAGCAAAAAAGAAAAAAGTAAAAATTACTACTGGCCAGAGTAAGATAAAAAGAGTTTTTCTCCCTTCTCCACTCTGCTCTTTACTTTTTAAGCCTCCCAGATGGAGGAGTGAATAAGGAAGAAAACCAATCCAGGGAAGAAAGCCAAGAATTAGAACTGGAATATAATAGTAGATTGGCCTACTAGGACCTTCGAAGGGAGCTAAGTATCTGGAAATATGCCGCAAAAGAAAAAAGCTATTTACAAATTCTTTTCCATAGAAGAGGAATTCAATAATGTACCAGGGAGCAGCGATTGCCAAGTAGACAATGGCTCCCCAAAATATCCCCATTTCCTTCAATATTTTAATTTCTTTTGTTAATAATAGATAAAGTCCAATGATTAAACAAGGCAGAAGAGCTCCTATAGGGCCTTTGGTTAATGTTGCCAGACCCATAGAAGCGAAAAATAACAAATAATAAACTCTTTTCCTGGAGATGTTTTTATAACCAAGGTAGAAAAATAGAAGTGAGAGGCTGATAAAGAAGTTTAAAGGAACATCAAGTAAACCTAGCCGCGATTGAACAATATACTGAAAACTTGTAGCCAGTACTAAGCCTGCCAGAAAGCCAACTCTTTTATTAAAAATATTTTTACCCAAAAAGTAGACAACAATTACTCCTCCTATGCCAAACAAAGCAGACCAGAGCCGGGTGGTAAATTCGTTCCACCCAAAAAATCGGAAGTTAAGGGCTGTCAGCCACAGATATAAGGGTGGTTTATCAAACCAATATAATGATCGATAATTAAAATGAGGGGTAATCCAGTTACCAAGTTTTATTATCTCCTTGGCAGCTTCACCGTACGCCGCCTCGTCAAAATTCCACAGGGTCGATGCCCCAAGTTTAAAGACAAAAAGATATATACAAAGAGCTATTAAAATAAGGACTAAAAACCAGTCCCTACTAAAAATATTTTCCTTGGATTGTGGCATATCTTTAGCTGAATTTTTTGTTGAACTGTTTACATTGAACTGTTGGCACTCTGGAGGCCGCATTTAAATTTTCCTTTTACTCTAATCTTGATTCGGTAATTCTTTTTGTCATCTTAGCACCCCTTTTTGGGGGTGTCAATTTTCCTTTTGGATATTCCTCAAAATTTCATATCGTTTTTCCTGGCCCATCTACCCTTTTTGCGTGACTAAACTTAAGAGTTCAGATAGAATTTTGGGAAACTCCCATGTATCTTCTCGTAATCTTTCAGAATTTGACCAGCTAAAGTGATGTGCTATATTACTATAGCTACCCACTAAACGCTATACGCTATTTTATATGCTAGACTTCAAAAAAAGAAGTAATCCTCGTGCCACTAGCTCACTCTAATAAAAAAAGGAGGGTTCTCTTTCTCTCCAATGGGCATGCGGAAGACCTTATTGCTACCGCTATTATAAAGAAGCTTCTTGAGGAATACCCTTATTTAAGTATTAGAGCCTTGCCTTTAGCAGAGGAAGGAAAAGCTTACGATGAAGTAGGGATAAAAGTTCTTGGACCTCGAAAGATGATGCCCAGCAGCGGTTTTGCAGGATTTAATCTCCTCTGGTTAGCTAGAGGAGAAGCTGTGGCCGAAGAAAAGAAAGAAGCACTAGAGGTGGGCAAAGAGAGGAGGGGGTAAGGAGTCTTTATGGAGATATCTTGTATTATTTGTGCCTACAATGAAGGAGAACGAATCTTAGAAGTTCTCAATGTAGTAAAGGAGATTGCTCTCTTAGATGAAATTATCGTGGTTAACGATGGCTCAACTGATAATACCAAAGAAATCCTCTCCAAAATTGACCGAATAAAACTCATTGATTTAGAAAAGAATATGGGTAAAGGCGATGCAATGCAGACGGGAATTGAAAACTCAGATGGAGAAATAATTCTCTTCCTTGATGCAGATCTAAAAGGGTTAACCAAAAGGCATATTGAAGATTTACTTGAACCTATAATAAGAAGAGAAGTAGATATGACTTTAAGTTTTCGGGATAACAGCGGGGAGCCCCTTTTTGGAATTGATATCTTCTCTGGAGAGCG
>JAUVZS010000285.1:0-2507 GCA_030602435.1 Clostridia bacterium | reverse complement strand
AGCACATGATAAAGCCCCGATAATTATGGCCATAGGTAAATAAGTCTGGTAAAAGTTAGGATTTAAGATATCAAATTTTATCACAAAATGACCTAAGAATATTATCAATAAACTAACAAAAATCCATGCTCCCAGTGCTTGAAAAGGGGTGATAGTAACAATGTTTTTCCCTAACTTTTTTAATCTTTCTAGATTGAGACTCCCCCCAATTAAATAGGCAACTACTCCTAAGGCGATGTCGGTGATTACACTTAAATCTCCTCTTATCAACTGTGAAGGTATGAGGTTCAAGACTGACGGGCTCAACAGCATCCCCACGATAATATAGCCGCTAATTCTTGGGTATCTGATTTTCTTAGCTGCCAAACCACCAAAAAATCCAGCGATTATTAATATTCCTATGGCTAATATCGAATTCATGGCTATAGCTTTCCTCTACCTAAAGAATTCCTTTCTTCTTAAAAACAGCCAGGATTATATCGAATAAACTGATAATACCCACCAAATAACCCTCTTTGTCAGTAACAGGCAGTCTTCTTAATTTATGGAGCTTCATTAAGGAACGAGCCTCAAAGGTAGTCATCTCCTCAGAAACAGTAACCACATTGGTATTCATCAGATCTTCAACTACACAAAGTACACCCATCTCAGAAGGAATATCTACTTCCAGAAGGGATCTCTCTCCATATTCATCTAAGAAGGGAACTCTTTCCAGCATCTCTAAAATATGAGAAGGATACGGCTCAAAGATTTTGAGAATATCTTCTAAGGCAACGATTCCAACCAACCTATTATCTTTCTCTATCACTGGCAAAGTGTGAAAGGTAAATTTACCAAAGATTCCTATTAATTCTCTTAAAGTAGTGTATCTTTTTACCGTAACCACCTTCCTTTTCATTACCTCCCCTACCAGCATATCTTTCCTCTCCATAAAATTTTCACCTCCTCTATAAATTCAGTATATCGTATGTAGTATATCGTATATCGTATAGTTTCCTCTCCCCACAGGGGAGAGGAACAAGGTGAGGGGGAATTAACTAATCTCTAATTAACTCAATTAACTTCTTATCTTTTCTCCCATCGAAGAAGTTCAGTAACAGAAGATAAGCTGCTTCCCGCTTTAATCTCTTCTCGAATACGATTTTCCCTCTCCAGAACATCCATAGCTCTATTGGCTATTTCTACTGCTTTCTTTTGAGGGACAACCACCACTCCATCCTCATCCCCAATAACCCAATCCCCGCTAAAGACTTTCACTCCCCCTGCATTAATAGGAATGCCAATCTCTCCGAAACCCCTGGGTTCTCCGGCAGTAGGAGTGATGATCCTGGCATAGGCAGGAAATTTAAGTTTTATTATTTCTGAAATATCTCTGATGCCTCCATCAATTACCACTCCGGCTAGTCCTTTCTCTACAGCAGAATGAGTAGCCAGCTCTCCCCATACTGCTGGCCCCACCCCCCCTGCATCTATAACTACTACTTCACCTTTCTTTGCTCTGTCTACAGCCTCTACCGGTTTTGCCCAGTCTCCGGGGTATGTTCTCACCGTAAGAGCGGGACCTACCAATTTTACTCCTTGAGTGATTCTTAGAAGACCCTTGATTTCTCCGGCTCGATGCATGGCATCAGATAGATTGGCCGTGGAAACTTTATGAAAAATTTTGATGATTTCATCAACTCCTACCCTCTTGAACAGTTTTGTTTTAATAATCTTTTTATTCCTTATCGCCTCTTTAATTGTCTCGGTAGCTCTTTGGGGATCTTTGGCCTTAATTATAGCTCCTCCTACAATGACGATACTCGTCCCTGCCTCTATCGCTCCTGCCGCTGTCTCCGAATTTATTCCCCCTGCTACGGCAATAGGAATATCTACCGCTTGAGAAATTTTTCTTAGTGAGAAGAAGGGATCTCTTCCCCGCATCTGTTCATCAATGGAGGTATGTATTCCCAGATAATCTACTCCCATTTTTTCTATCTCTTTGGCTCTTTTCAGAGGTTCGGCTATTCCTATTAAGTCAACCATTACCTTTCCCCCATAGTTTTCAGCAGCCTCTTTGCATTCCCTAATGGTAGAATCGTCAGCTACCCCTAAAACACAGACAATATTAGCCCCTGCCTTAAAAGCTGACTCTGCCTCTATCCTCCCCACATCCATAATTTTCATATCAGCAACAATAGTATAATGAGGAAATCTTCGTCTTAACTGGCGAACAGCGTCCAGGCCTTCACTTTTGATTAAAGGGGTTCCTGCCTCTAACCAATCTATGCCTCCCGCTACTGCCGCCTCAGCTACCTTTAGAGCCCTTTTTAAGTTCACAAAATCCAGAGCTATTTGAAGTATGGGCTTCATAAATATCTTCCTCCTATTGTTTTCGCTTTACGCTTTTTCTTCATGATTTATTTCTTTTTCTCTATCTCTTAAAATATTCTTAACTAGGGTAATATCTATTGCTTTCACCAACTACAAAATTTTCAAATGTGTATTTAGGATTAAACATTATTTCT
>JAUVZS010000242.1:0-3048 GCA_030602435.1 Clostridia bacterium | reverse complement strand
GCGGACTACTCGAAAATGCTTGGGAGGTATATGCTGAATGAGAAGGCTGATAAACTTCTCTACTGGAACGGTCCATTTTACCTCTGGGTGTTCTCTTTCCTTGTAGGAGAAGGTTACCGTGTGTTTACCCAAGCTAGACTTTTTGCCATAGTCAAGAATTCTCCACTCTGCCAAAGGCGGCCTTTTGGCATAGCGAACAATGTAGGAAACAGTGAAATCTTCGTGATCCAATTCAGTAGAATCATGGACATACCAGTTTATCTTAAGCAGAGGATCAAGGAAAGAGTCAAGAACGCCTGGATAAGAGAAGACCGATAGTTTTCCAGGATTGAAGCTCTCTTCCAAGTGTTTTCTGATTACCTTTTTTAGCTCCTGGATCAACAAAAAGCAGTATTTTTTATGGAGCATCTTGAAGAGAATGAAAGAGGATGATCTCCCCCGGTTGAGCCTTTTGCTCTTAAGGTCTATTCCTCCAGAGCTCAGGAGCATATGGATGTGAGGATAAAACTTAAGATTTCTTTCAAAGGTATTGCAAGGTGAAACAACGGCCGGAAGGAAATGTCTTTCCTTATACCAGGAAAGCACTGTCTCGCTGGAGGCTCTAAAGAGGCAGTTAAGCAAGAATCTGTATTCATCAAGGAGCTTTCTTAGTTCTTGGGGAACGGTAAAACAGATATGATGAAAATTAGTGGGAGGAAAATCATTCTCTATTCTTTCTACCCACTTATCGGTAAGAACTTTGCCACAAGAATTACAGAAACGAGTTTTACGAGGACAAGAGGAATGATAATGTACTCGTCAGGATGCTCTGGACAAGCATATTTATGATAACCTAACCTTTGGGAATCACGGCAAGAAAGCATCTTCTCTTGCTTCTCAGATGACATCTTGGCCAAGAAAATCTTTATGCCGAGATAAATAACTCTCCCAATGCTCCTCGAATATCTCTTTTATGGCGAAGCGATAAGAGCGTACTTGCTCTATTATATTAACAGCATATTCGGGAGCGTTGGGAAAGCAAATGAATCCAATATATATCAAAGGCTATTAAGTGAGAGGAAAGGGGATTTCAAGGGGAAGCGATTCCCCTTGATTATTATGACTCAGGCTTTTCACAAGGTGCTTGAGGTCTCCCTTAGAGAAAAGGTGGATATGTGGACTGCTGCCCTTATGGTAGCAGTAAAAGTTGAAGCTACCCGCCTCAGGGGTCTTTACCCTTAAAGTTTTTGTGAAAAAATTTCTGTTAAAATAATAACTTATTGAGGTAGTATTTCCTCAAGGTAATTTTATCTGTCCCCTTCTGCGTAAAAGCATGTCATTAACTACTTCAGGGGTAACATGTAATCATGAGAGTAGATAGTACAAATAAAGCTACATTTACCTTATTTATTTTCTCCCATGCCTTAATACACGTTTTTCCTGCCAGCCTAGCACCACTGCTTCCCCTCATTCGAGCAGAATTTGATCTCTCGTATATCGCAGTGGGAGTATTAACTCTTACCTTAGGTCTATGTTGGGCCTTCTCTAGTATCCCTGCTGGGATAGCTTCGAATAGAATAGATAGAATAAAGTTGATTTTATCTATGTTCTTACTAATAAGCATTTTCTCCAGCATCATGATATTGATGTCTAGTTTACCCGGAGTCCTTCTATTTTTGATTCTTCTTTTTCTTTCCGTAGGAATCTTTCATCCTTTAGCTTACACTTATTTATCGGATAGATACTCTAAAGAGTCTAAAGAGAAAGGGAAAGTATTTGGTATTTTTGAGGCAGGAGGAAGTATTGGTGTCCTCATAGCTCCTTTAGTGGCAGGAGTGGTGGGATCCTATTTTGGATGGAGATACGTTTACACTTTGTGGGCAATTCCAACCTTTGCAACGACTCTTCTCTTCTACCGATTCTGCAAAAAAGACAAACTAAGAGATGGGGAAACAGATAAGAGTAATAGGGAAAAAAATAGTAACAAAGAGCCTTCCAAAAAAAGAGAATTGTCTCATTATTATTTATCCCTTAAAACAGTGTCTTTAACTCAAGGGTTTTTCGGTTTTGTTGTTGGAGGCAGTGTTTCTTTTCTGCCTCTTTTTCTCACTGATGTACGCAAACTTTCGGTTAGCGCTGCAGGCGGGATGTTAACGGTATTTTTAGTTGGGGGCCTGATCGGTAAGATAA
This sequence comes from Clostridia bacterium, assembly GCA_030602435.1. Taxonomy (GTDB): domain Bacteria; phylum Aerophobota; class Aerophobia; order Aerophobales; family AE-B3A; genus JAUWRC01. The sequence continues at coordinate 879 of JAUVZS010000242.1, read as the reverse complement.
TTGGAGGTAGATATTCTGATATATGGGGTACCAGAAGAATTATAGGGATAGGTTTTCTCATTACCTCTTTTTTTCTAATCTTGGTTCCTCTTGTTCCTGGTTTCCTTCTAATTCTTGTGTTGTTTCCTGCAGGAATTGCATTTTTTATGATTCTACCTGCTTTATTTCTCCTTACTGGTAAAATTAAGACCAGCGATTTAGGGTTAGCCTATGGAATACAGCTATCAAGTATGGCTGGTTTTGGAGCCTGTTCTAGGCTCTTGTCTGGAGTATTAAGCGACTTGGTGGGTATGGAGTACGTCTTTTTCTTGGTCTCAGCTGTGGCTTTCTTTGCTGCCATTTTCACACACTTCTATCTCCGATAGATAATTTTCGTGATGGAATAGAGCTTATATCAAAAAACACCGTTATCATGATAACTTTTTTACTCTGAATTCGTATGCCTTTCAGCTACTTCTTTTATCCCTTTTTTTTGATGACTTCGATATCTGTACACAGTATAAATTCCTCTTTTCTTATTAAACGAAATCAGACGCTAGTGTCGCCTTCTGTCCTATAGTATGCCATGAACCACTTTTTTTTCTAAAGTGAAATCCCCATTTTATCTATATCTTAGATCTCGGTTAATTACATACTTGGGAGATCAAAGTTGTTTTTTAACCTAGATTTAATAGCTGATGTCGCTATTCCTTATCAGATAAGGATTTCATTTTTCAATTTGTCACCACAGGTTCTTCTTTTCCTTGTTGGATGCGGCTTAGAGCGATTGGTATTTTGATTAACTCAGAGGAAAATATTCAATATAGTGACTTATACTATTCCTAGTTTGCTTCTTAAAAAAATAAGATTTCTTGCTCCTTGAAAATATAGTTAAGTTGT
>JAUVZS010000040.1:0-8165 GCA_030602435.1 Clostridia bacterium | reverse complement strand
CTTAAACCATTTTTGATAAGGTGGACCCCGGTGAAAAATATCACCGGCTTTTTAGCTTTTCTTGCCCTTACTATTTGGAGGGCAACCTCTTTTATTTTTTCCCTCACTGAGGAGGATATTTCATACTGAGTCTGAGAAATTACATCCAATTTTACAAAGGAGTTAAATTTTACCTTGTTTCGCCGCGAAGAAATGGGGTAGGTTTTTATATTATTGGCATTAAATATTGAGTATTTACCCTTGTATTCCATATAGAAGGTTCCTTTTTTATTTAAAAATTTGGATTGTCTTTATCTCGTAAGCTTCTAAGTTAACTAGCAATGATTTTCCTTGAATAGGCAGTTTTGAGATTTTCCTTTCCATCATATCTGTCTCCCATGCTTCCAAAATAGGCTCTGAAAAAAGGATTTTAGCTTCGGTTCTTTGGCCGATTGTCTCGTAAAACCTTAAAATGAAGGATGCAGAATCCTCAGCTTTTTTGACTGTTTCCAGGACCACAGTTTCCGGGTAGACTTTAACAAAAGAAAAACTCTTGGGCAAACTTCCCTTATGAGAGGGCTCAGTGAGGACAAGGAGAGGGTAGTTAAACTCGTAGCCCTTTCTAATTGAACCCGCCTCTTTCCAAGTTCCTTTATGAGGATAAAGAGCATAAGAAAAAGAATGTTTTCCTTGATCCTCAAGCAGGGTGGGCAGCTCTGGAAGGCCCATCATCGAAGGATCCGGATAGTCAGGACTTCTAAGAAGGGTCATTCTTATAAGGTTATCTTTAACATCAAATCCATATTTACATTCGCTGAGGAGGCTAAGGCCATAATTTTTCTCCTTATCAGTGTAGTCCATCCACTTTAAGCCCGAAACTTCCCACTTTGCCCTATCCGTAGAATTTGCCTGGGGAGAGGTGGGATTTTTTCTTTCAATACTCCCATAAGGAATATCATAAGTAGCCTCATCAGTATAGAGATTCAAGGGAAAAGCCACCTTAGCTGTTTTATGTTGAGCGTGCCAGTCGACATCCACCTTAAACTCGATAAAAGGCATGTCAGAATATAGCCTTACTTCCTGGATGAAAACTGAATCAGGCCTTTCTTCCTGCTTATAAGTGTGTTTCATGCGGACGGATACTCTAATCGGCCCTTCTTCTACAATGCTTACCTCATCTGCCTTATCCAGCTCATTTAATGCACCCAACCAGATGTTCCAAGCACTTTCCTTGAGCGAGAAGTCCTCATATATTTGAAACACTTCTCCTCTTTTAGAGTTATCTAATAACTGTTTTTCATTAAACTTATCGTAGATGCTGGTTAATAGACCGGATTTTACTCCCATAGATACTCTGTAAAATTTATTCTCTAATTGCAGGGTATCTTTTTTGCATATAGCCCTGACATCCGTTGAGAAGTACTTCTTTTCTGTAAGAGGAATTATCTTATATTCTTTATACCCCAGAGAGGGAATGTTGTGAGCAAGAAAAATAAGGTTTTTTACTTCCCCCTTTTTCATAATTTGGTAAGGAATTATTTTCCCTTCTTCGTCTAAAATGCGAACAAATTCTGGATTACCAAGAGAAGATACAAGGGAAGATAATTCTACTTCTACCAGACCATCTCTTTTCCAGCAAAGAGGATTAAATATCAAAACGGAGCTTCCCTTACCTCTGGTATCTACATTTTTGGCTATTTGCTTTAGAGAAGAAGAAAGGGTTTTTTCTCCCACTTTAAATACCTCTAGATATTCTTTTTCTGAACTTTCATAAACTTCTGATATACATGTACCTGCTAAAATATCGTGAAATTGATTAAAGAGAAGCCTCTTCCAGGCTCCTTCAAGTTCTTCTTGAGGATATTTGAATCCATATTTTTCCGCCATACAGGCAAATTTTTCTGCATTTCCCAATAAATACTCTCCTCTTCTATTATTTAACTTTATTTTTGCCTGGGTGGTATAAGTCCCCCGGTGAGTTTTGAGGTAGAGTTCATTATTTACTACCGGGAAGGCCTTTCCCTCTTGATTTATTTTTTCTAATTTATGAAAGTAATCCTCTGCCCGGGAGAATAAAATTTCGGGCTCACTTTGTTGAGCACGAAATTTAAAGATTTTCTCAACAAGCTCTGAAGTCGGTCCTCCCCCGTGGTCTCCGCATCCGTAAAGAAATAGAAGGCTATTTATCCCGTGATTTCTTTTTAGCAAGTTTAATTCTATTGGTAATTCTTCCAGGGAAGTATGACTATAAGAACCCATAATTTGGCAGGCAAGTACTGGCGAGCCATCAGGAGCCTGCCACCAAAATACACTGTGAGGAAAGGCAAGGGTAGTTTCCCAGTTCAACTTGAAGGTTACAAAATAATCTATGCCGCATTTTTTAAAAATTTGGGGCAAAGTCCAGCAAAAACCAAAGGTATCAGGAAGCCAGGCTATCCTCACATCTACACCAAACTTATCCAAGAAATATCGTTTTCCATAAAGTATTTGTCGAACAAGAGATTCTCCAGAGGGTAAATTACAGTCTGATTCTACCCACATTCCACCAACTATTTCCCATTTCCCTTCTTTGACCCGCTTTTTTATCTTTTCAAAAATCTGAGGATACTTCTTCTCCATCCACTCATAATACTGAGCGCTGCTCTGGCTAAAACAAAAATAAGGATATTTTTCCATAACTTGTAGAACTGAGGAAAAGGTAGAACGGCAAACTTCCACTGTTTCGCTCACTGGCCAGAGCCATGCGGCATCAATATGAGAATGCCCCACCATAAAACAACGGCCTTTTTTATTCATAGAGAATTTCCTTCTCTCTTTTTGGGCATTGTCAAAAACTTAACTTTCTTTATCTCTTGAGAGTGCAAAAGCATCTGTTCCAGGTCATTCCCAACTGTCCTAAATCTATCCCTCATTTATTTCATTTCCTAATATTTGCCGTATTTTTTAACCAGCTCTATTACCCTTTTATACTGCTCAAAACTAACATTTTTAGGAATAGAATGGTCTGAATGATAAATGTACCCCCCTCCTTTTTTAGCTACTTCAAATTTACTTCTTATTTCCTCTTCTATAACACGAGGATCGGGATTGGCCATAGCCCTTACATCTATTCCTCCCATAAAGGAAAGCTTATCTTTATACTTTCTCTTTAATTTTCTTATATCCATTCCCGCTTTCACTTCTAGTGGTTGCAGGCAGTCAAGGCCTATTTCAATTAAATCAGGAATAATCTCCTTTACACATCCACAGGAATGCAGGATTATAGGCATGTTATGTTTATGGCAAAAAGAATATACCATCTCATCTGCTTCTTTATGAGTCTTGCGGTAGGTCTGGGGAGAAAAAAGGAGGCCACTGCGATAGCCCATATCGTTGAAAAAGAAAGCTCCATCAAACTTGAATCCTTTTTCTATCATCATTTCCATCATCTTTAAGTGAAGGTTGGCTGAAGTTAATATCATATCCTTTATCCAATCAGGGTCATCAGCCATGGCCATCAATAGCTGGTCAGATCTCATATAACCTTGAAGTCCATCATAACCCCAACCCCCACTACAAACAATGAACTTGCCCTCACTTCTGGCTGTTTGATAAGTGTTAAAGGCCGAGACCCAGTCCACCCGAGTATAATCGGGATAGAGTCTTTCCTTTATTGGGGCCCAATCTTTCTTTTCCTTTATGGGGCGGTCAATTAACTCAGGTGTAGTAGAATAATCCCGAAAATTTTTATTTACTGCCCCCGTTGAGGTAGTTTGAATGATAAAAGTATCGGTCTTTTCCAAAGTTTTTATGGGAAAGCGAGGTGTAGGATCGAAGCCAATCAGAACTATCTCGTAGCCAAAATACTCTTCCACGGGAATGTTATCGGGAAGTCCTTCCCTTTTCCACCTGTTTATGGTTGCTTCCCAGGGGCTATCATGAATAGGTACTTGGTCTGGCTCCTCGTGTCTTAAAACACATTTTATTCTCTCTCGAGAGGTCATTTTATTTCCTTTATTTATTTTTGGACAATATTTCTCCATTGCTTCGCAAGCTCTTGAACAGCTCTTACTTCAGGAACAGTTCAATCACGGGAACCGTCACGTTTGGCTTCTGCATAGGCAGTTGGAGCGTGATAGTATCTTTGTAAGTGCTCTTGCTTGCATCCATGTACTCTTGCCCAGAGGGTTTGCTGAACTTGATCTCCGAGGCATCGTTGAGAAGCTGGGCATACTCGACCTTTCCGGTAAAGCCATCGAGGTGAAGCTTCCTGAACGGCCAGGTAAATACGTGCACATACAGCCGGTTCGTCTCTGGATTATAGGTCAGCCGGCAGTCCTGAGGGATCTTGAACTCCTCGGGTGCCTGTGTGCAGCTATAGATAGAGCGACTATGGTGTCTCATCCACTTACCGATGCCTGACAGTCGATCCATGGCCCGCTCGTCGAACTCACCTCGGGCAGTCGGCCCGACATTGAGCAGGAAGTTACCACCTTTGCTGACCGTGTCGATGAGTATCTCTACGAGCTGCTTCACGCTCTTCCAGGTTGCCTCATCGCGGTGATAGCCCCACGAGCCGGAAAACGTCTGACAGGTCTCCCAGAGTATCGGTTTACCATCTACCTTCACCCACTCACGCGCCATAAATTGCTCGGGAGTTTTAAAGTCCCAGCCACCGGGGACGTCGTTGAGATCAAGTCGGTCGTTAACGAGGATGTGTGGGTGAAGCTGGCGCACCATTTTCAGGAGCTTTTCCGACTGCCAGTCATCTCTTCCCTTTCCCTCTTCGCCCGGATAGGAAAAATCGAAGAAAATGTAGTCAACCTGGCCGAATTTCGTCAAAAGTTCTCTGACCTGAGCACGCAGGTATTTGATGTACTTTTTGATATCCCGATCCTTATTCTTCTCCCTGAATTCCTTATTATCGCGCATAGGATGAAAGCGGTCAACGGGAAACTCCGGATGGTGCCAGTCGATGAGGGAGTAGTAGAAACCCACATGCAATCCTTCTTCGCGGAAGGCCTCAACCATGGGCTTCAAAAGATCCTTGCCGTAGAGGGTATTGGTTGCTTTATAGTCGGTGTACTCTGAGTCCCAGAGGCAGAAGCCCTCATGGTGCTTGGTGGTGATGACGAAGTACTTCATTCCCGCACCCTTTGCTGTCCGTGCCCAGGCTTTCGGATCATACAGGTCTGGATTGAAGTGATCAAAATACCTCTGGTATTCCTCATCACTGATACGCTCAGCGTTCTTCACCCATTCGTGGCGGGCGGGAAGAGCATAAAGACCCCAGTGGATGAACATACCGAATCGGTCCTGAACCCACCACTTCCATTCATCCTTTATCTTACTCGAGAACTTGGTTATTAAGTTAGTCACTGTAATTTCTCCTGTTTCAAGTCCCTCCTCGTATTTTCAGCCATAACTTCTCTGAAGATCAGCACATTAAAGGGAGCCTTCCCGAGAGTATTTAAAGCTAATGTAAGTTTGGATACCGGTACAGATCTTCAGAGCGCTTTTAGAAAATCAGTTTCATTTACCTTAAAGGAGACAAGTCAAATTTCGTAAACTTTTATTTATGGTCTGAGCAAATTCTTTAGAGCTTCACCTTCACCCAACGTCTTTCCTGAATAGAGTTCTCTACCGCCTCCAGTACTCTCTGGCACTCAACTCCGTCTACAAAACTGGGAGAGGGATTTTTTCCCTCATCTATAGCCTTCATAAAATCATAAACGATGTGAACAAAGGTATGCTCATATGCAATTATGTGTCCCGGAGGCCACCAGGCATCTATATAAGGGTGAGTTGGCTCGGTTACCTGAATTCTCCTGAACCCCTGAACATCTTCTGCATCATCGCAAGAATAAAACCAGAGCTTGTTCATATCCTCAAGCTCAAATAAAAGGCTTCCCTTACTTCCGTTAATCTCGAAACACTGGCAGTTTCTGCGTCCTGGAGCAAATCTGGTAGCTTCAAAAGAGCCAAGGGCTCCATTTTTAAATTTGGCTAAAAATAAGGTAGCATCATCTACGGTAACCTCTCCCATTTCCACACCGGCCTTGGCAGTTAACCCACCAGTAAGTTTCTCGCTTGCCTTAAGCTTTGGCCTTTCTTTAATAAAAGTCTCCTCGGCCCCGACCACCTGGTCAAACTCTCCTACAAGATATCTGGCAAGGTCTATAATATGGGAGTTCAGGTCCCCATGAGCCCCTGAGCCTGCCACTTCTTTTCTCAATCTCCAAACCAGGGGGAAATTAGGGTCAGCAATCCAGTCCTGCAAATAGAGGGCCCGAAAGTGATAGATTTTTCCTAATCTTCCCTCATCAATAAGCCTTTTGGCAAGACTTATAGCAGGGACTTTACGATAATTAAAGCAAACCATATGTTTCACCCCAGCATCTTCTACAGCTTTTAACATCTCTTGGGCTTGCTCTAAATTCATGGCTAAAGGTTTCTCGCAGAGAATATCTTTTCCTTCATCTGCTGCTGCCAGCACAATATCCTTATGAGTAGCATTGGGAGTGGTGATATCCACAAGGTCTATGTCTTTGCGTTTCACCAATTTTTCCCAGGATACCTCGTAGCTTTCCCAGCCAAATTTCCTAGCAGCTTGAGCTACTGCTTTCTCTGTCCTTCCACAAATAGCTTTGCACACAGGGATATTTTCTGTGGTAAAAAACATGGGCATCTTTCTGTAGGCATTGCTGTGAGCCTTACCCATAAACTTATATCCCACAAGTCCTATATTGACTTCTCTGGTCATATCATCCTCCTTATCGTTGCTCCTTCACCACCGGTTTACCGCTAGCGGCAGAAGCAGTTATCATTTCCATAAGTCTTGCAAATCGCAGGCCAACTTCAGGCGGGCAGGGATTTTTCAATTTTCCGGAACGCACCTTGAGAAACTCTTCCCATACCCCCCTTGATTGAGGGCATTTTACAGGCGATAGGTCTTCTTCTTTCTCTTTTCTCATTTCAAGTTTTTCTCCCCAGGCACCGGTGCGAATAACTCCCTTTGTTCCAAAGATGAATATTTCTGAATTACATCCAATGGAACATCCTGCCCCTGTTAGATTGACGAGGATGCCCTTCCTCGTTCTGGCTGTAATAGCAGAACATACCTCAACAGGAGTACCTTTATTATCCTGTATGGCAAATATTGTATCCACATCATCATTTAAAATATCCACTACCGTATTTATCATATGGCTGCCTGTATCAAAGAGAAAACCACCGCCAGATATCCTGGGAACCTGACGCCATCCTGCTAGCGCTTGTTTCCAGTTCTGGTAAATAAGTGCTGCTATCTGTACTACCTGTCCAATAGTATTTTTAGCTATAAGCTCTTTTGCTTTATGGATGGCAGGAGAAAGGCTCCCTGGAAATGCTACTACTAGAAGCTGGCTTGTTTTATCACGAGTCTCAATTAAAGCAAGTGCTTCTTTCTCATTCATTACCATTGGTTTTTCTAAAAGAACATCCATTCCTGCTTCCAGGCAAGCCTTTGTTTGCGAGAAATGCATATTGTGGGGAGTTATGATAAATGCTGTCTGGGTCTTTGGCCCGGATTTAAGAAATTTATTGAGGCTGGGATAAACAGGGGGTAGGGGAATATCAAATTTACTAAATACATCCAGGGTGCGTTTTATCATCTTTTTAGATGGCTCCACAAGAGCTTCCACTTTTGTTGAATCCCTCATCTTGAGAATGTCTCTTAGATGATAATGTGCCATTCCGCCGCATCCTATCATTGCTATTGTAGTAACGCTCATTTTAGCTCCTCCTTTACCCAGCTGTAAGCTATAAGATTCCCCCTCACCCCTTCCCTCTCCCCACGGGAGAGAGGGTTTTATTCTCGTCATTTCCTCTCCATACCTAGTTGTAAGCGGGAAGGGTTAAGCGAGGGGTTGGACATTACCAAAAGTTATCTTAGGCCCATCTGAAGGTGCAGCCCAACGGACAGCATTGCTAATTACCTTGAGCACCTCTGGCTGATAGAAAATGGGATAGGTTTCATGCCCCGGACGAAAATAAAAAATCTTTCCCTTGCCGCGGTGATAACAAAGGCCGCTGCGAAAGACTTCGCCGCCTTCAAACCAACTTATAAAGACTAAGGTATCAGGTTGGGGAATATCAAAGTATTCTCCATACATTTCTGCTGATTTAATCTCGATATATGGAGGGAGTCCACTGACTATTGGATGAGC
>JAUVZS010000055.1:0-7073 GCA_030602435.1 Clostridia bacterium | reverse complement strand
CAGCGAAAATCCTATCAATATAGATAGTAAGACAATGACAAATATTGGAATCTCAGGATGATATTGATGCAGGAGGGCTATGCTCATACCTGTTAGAGCCACTCCTGCACCTACAGATAAATCGATTCCCGCTATGAGGATAACCATAAACTGCCCCATGGCAACCATTGCTAGAAGAGAGGTATCGTCCAGAATATCCCTGAAATTCCCTATGTTTAGAAATCTGGGGGCTCTGAGGCTAATAATTGCTATTAAAGAAACGAGCGAAACTAAAAGAATAAGTTCCCTTTTTTTAATCACTTTTTCGCGGTATACTAAAATAAAAAAAGATATACATTAGTATACCTTACCCACCTCCACTCATAATATTGATTTCAGAATTCCAATGAACCAGTTATTAGTTTGACAATTTCGTCAATACTGGTTTCGCTCTTAATCCTTGAGCCTACCCTTCGGCCTCCACGTAGAACAATAATCCTATCTGCTACACCAAAAACATGTCTCAAATTATGACTAATGACGATGATAGATGCTCCCTGCTCTTTTAAATGTTTTATAAGTGCTAAAACCTTCTTCGTCTCTTCCAGACCTAGAGCGGCAGTTGGTTCATCTAAAATGACTATTTTCCCACTCCAAGCAATGGCCCTTCCCACAGCCAGAGCCTGACGTTGACCACCTGACAGGTTTTGAACTGGTTCATTCAAAGAAGAAATAAAAATTTTTAACCTTTTTAAAATATTGATGGTTTCGGCTACCATGCTCTTCCTATCCACAAACCAACGAAATTTGGTAAGAGGTCTCCCCAGAAAGATATTTTCGACCACATCAAGATTATCTACTAAAGCTAGTTCCTGGTATACTGTCTCTATCCTTAAATCCATGGCGGCACGTGGACTATGGATCTCTATTTCTTTCCCATCGATGAGGATCTCTCCTTTGTTCGGCTGATGGACTCCTGCAATTATCTTTATCAGGGTAGATTTACCGGCGGCATTATCTCCAACCAGAGCTAAAACCTCATTAGGGTAAAGTTCCAGGTCCACATCTTCAAGGGCATGAACTCCCCCAAAGTATTTGCATATCCCTCTTAATTCTAAAATCGGCTGACTTTTGGAGATTATATCTCCACCTTTTTTTAAGAGTTTGTTCGTGACCTCACTTCTACCAGACATTTGTTCCAACTTAGAACTCCTTCTTATTTTAGATAGAGAAGTAAAGCAGGATATTATCCTGCTTTACTTCCTTCTGAAAACTCTAGTAAATCGCAGCGAATTTCTCTATGTTGCTCTTATCAAAAACATAGGGTTCCGCCATTACAGCTGAACCACCTTCGCCTATAGTAATCTCACCCATTTTGCCGACGTTCATCACTTCACCTACTTCGCCTTTGATTTCGCCTGTCACCAGTTTATAGGCAATAATGGTCGCTGAATATCCCAGCTCGATCGGGTTCCAGAGAGCCATTTTCTTGCAGGTATCGTTCAAAATATACAGTTTCATCTCCGAGGGTAAGCCAAGTCCAGTAAGTTCAATCACTCCAGAGAGTCCTTCATCTTCCAGTGCTTTTCCAGTTGCTGCAATACCAACTGTAGTGGGTGATATAATTCCCTTTAGATTGGGATAGGATTTAAACAATCCCAACGCCTCGCGGTAGCTCTTATCAGAAAGGTCATCACCGTAAACCACAGCTACTAGCTTCATATCCTTGTAAGCAGGTTCTTTCAGTTCCTCCTTCATCCATTCAATCCAGATATTCTGATTAGTAGCCAGAGATGTAGCACTGAGGATAGCAATTTCCCCTTTGTAGCCAATCATCTCAGCTATTATCTGTACCTGCTGTCTGCCAATAAACTCAGGACCAGATGGGTCTAGCTGCAATATACGTCCACCTTCTGCAATTCCTGAATCAAAGGAAATTACCTTAATACCTTCGGCCATAGCTACCTGACAAACAGGGATCAGAGCAGTTGGATCACCAGCGGAAATAGCAATAGCATCCACTTTCTGAGCGATAAGTGCGTCAATGATTTCTATCTGACCCTCAGCCGTTTCTATAATTGGTCCTTGGAAAATCAACTCAATATCTTCTCCGAGTCCGATTGCCTCTAAACCGCCATCTCTACAAGCCTCGAAAAAGGCATTCCCCAGTTTTTTAACGACCATAGCGATTCTGACTTTAGATAGCGCACAACTTGAAACCATCCCCAAAATTAGAATCGCCATCATTAACACCGTCAATAGTTTCTTCATCACTTTTTCTCCTTTTACAGTTAATTCTTTGGCTTTACACTCTAAAAACTAACAAGTATTTACTCTCTTCTACACCACCTCCTTTCTTGCACAAGTAGTACCTTTCACAAAACTATGAAAGGCTATATATAAACCTTCTAAATCCAAAGTGATTATGAAGCTATTATCACCTCTATGCCTTGGTCAGCGAATAACTTTTTATACTCAGAAGGAATTCCCTCATCAGTAATAACCTTATTTATAACCTCTAACGGGATAATGCTTACTAAGGCTATTTCATTAAATTTACTGCTGTTAACAACAAGAATAGTTTCTTTAGCTGATTTAACCATTGTCTTCTTTAAATGAGCTTCTGCTTCATAAGAATCAGTAGGTCCAGTAATAGTAATCCCCTTTGCTCCAAGGAATAGCTTATCTACATGGTAGTTTCTTATTCCCTTTTCTGCCAGGGGCTCTACATAGGAAAAGGACTTTGAATGAAAGACGCCGCCCGTAGAAATGAGCGTGATTTCGGGTCTATCAATTAATTCCAAAATCACAGCTAAAGAGTTAGTTATTACTGTTAATCTTTTTTTGCCCCAATCTGTTTTGCTACTTCTAAAACAGTAGTACTGGCATCAAACATTAGGGCATCTCCATCTTCAATTAACTCTGCAGCAACTTTTCCAATTGCTTTCTTTTCTTCCCTGTGCTCTATTTTTCTTGCCTTAAAGGGCAGCTCAAGGCTAATTTTATTGATGGGTATAGCACCTCCATAAGTTCTTTTTAATAATCCTTCTTCTTCAAGACTTTCCAGATCACGCCTGATCGTCTCCTCAGTAACTGAAAGTAAACTGTTTAACTCCGAAACTCCCACATTAACCTTAAAAAATTGAAAATTGATGCTAATTTCAGGTTTTTTGGAGAAAAAAGATTGGAAGACCCAAAAAGTTATCATTTTAACGGTCGTTTTTGATAATTATGCCTCTCCTTTCAAAAATTAGAAGGCCACAGATTATACAATTTCTCCCCTCTTTTGAAAACTGATATGCAAACCAGGGTTTCAATATTTTATACTCCTACTTACACAAAGGAATGACTCTCTTTTAAATTCCTTCTATTTATCAATTAATTTATAGCATTCGTTTGATTTGACCTTCAATCCGCTCCTCAGTTGGGACAACAAAATCCTCCAAGATAGGGCTGAAAGGAACAGGTACATCCTGGGCAGCAATTCTTTTCACCGGAGCATCTAGGTAATCAAAGACAGTTTCAGTTATACGCATACCAACCTCAGCTCCTACTCCTCCTGTGAGAGATGCTTGATGAACAATAGCCACCTTATTTGTCTTTTTAACCGAAGCTGCTATAGTTTCCATATCAAGAGGATAAAGGCTTCTTAGATCTATGACTTCCACCTCTATCCCTTCCTCGCTTAGTTTCTCCGCTACAGAAAGGCATCGATGCAGCATTAGTGAATAACTTATAACCGTTATATCTTTCCCCTCTCTCTTCACCTCAGCCTTGCCTATAGGAGTAGTATAGTTACCTTCTGGCACTTCTCCTTTTCTCTGGTATAAAAGTATGTGCTCTAAACACATAATAGGATTATCTTCCCGTATTGCACTTTTCAGGAGACCTTTTACATCACGGGGAGTTGAGGGAACAACAATTTTAAGCCCGGGAGTGTGCAAAAACCAGGCCTCAAGATGCTGGGAGTGCTGGGCGGCAGCTTTTCGAAGGCCCCCAAGGGGAACCCGTATCACTAAGGGTACCTTCACCTTCCCCCCAAACATATAATGTATCTTTGCTACCTGGTTGACAATCTGGTCCATTGCGAGACACAGAAGGTCGCAGAACATAATCTCTGCAATGGGACGCATCCCGGTAATAGCTGCCCCAAGGGCAAATCCGATAATAGCTGCCTCAGCCATTGGGGTATCTCTAACCCTCTCATTTCCGAACTTCTCCCACAACCCCTTTGTGTTACCATAACCTCCGCCAAAGCGACCAACATCCTCTCCCATATAGAAGATGCCCTTATCTTTTTCCATCTCCTCTGTGATTGCCTCAACAGCCGCTTCACCGTAGGTTATCTGTCTCATGATGTTCCCTCCTCAACAAAAAGGTCCTCTAAAGCATCCTCTGGAGCGGGATAGGGGCTCTCATCGGCAAACCTTACTGCCTCATCTATTTTCTCATCAATTTTTCTGTTTATATCATCTATTACATCGTCTGTTAAAAAACCTTCTCTGAGGAGGATATCCCCAAATCGTGTGATGGGGCATCTTTCCTGCCACTTCTTGAGCTCCTTCTTGGATCTGTAGGTGAAGGTCCTTGAGCCTTCCCCAATATAATGGCCTCTGAAGCGGTAGGTTTTACACTCAATTAAGGATGGACCTTCTCCTTCCCGTGCTCTTTTAACTGCTTTTTTCGCTGCATTATACACAGTTAAAACATCCATACCATCCACCAAATGGCCAGGTATAGCGTAAGCTTTTGCTCTTTGTGCTATATCAGGTATTGCCGTTGCCTTGAGCTGAGAGGTGGAGATTGCGTACTGGTTGTTCTCACACACAAAAATTGCAGGAAGCTTCCATACCGAAGCCAAATTCGCCCCTTCATGGAATAGCCCCTCATTTGCACCTCCGTCTCCAAAAAAACTCACTGCAACCTGGTTGGTCCCTCTCATTTTGATAGAGAGAGCAGCTCCTCCTACAATGGGAATATTTGCCGCCACGATACCGTTTGCTCCTAGAATTCCGAGGCTAAAATCGGCAATGTGCATCGAACCACCTTTTCCTTTGCAATAGCCTGTCTTTTTTCCATAAAGTTCTGCCATCATGAGCTTCATATCGCCACCCTTGGCGATGAGATGACCGTGACCCCGGTGGGTACTTCCTATGTAATCATCATCCCTCAAGCAGGAGGTCACTCCCACTGCCACCGCTTCTTCCCCAATGTAAAGGTGCTTCAGGCCAGGAAGAATGCTCTGGGTATGGAGCTCCTCAACCTTGAGCTCAAATTTTCGGATTCGCACCATTTTCTCGTACATACCTAGTAAAAACTGCTTGTCCAGTTCCATAGGTTTTTTCTCTAAGCGAAAAATGTTCCTCGTAATGGGTAGTCAAAGAAGGCTTTTTGCCGCCTCTACAATGTGTTTCGTGCCCAACCCATATTTTTCCAGGAGCTTCTCATATTCTCCTGATTCTCCAAAGGTATTTTTGATTCCTACTCTCTTGAAAGGAACCGTAATTTCTTCCGCAACTACCTCAGCCACTCTGCTACCAAGCCCATTAAGGATATTATGATCCTCTACTGTCACTATCGCTTTCGTCTCGTGGGCAGCTCGAACAATTGCTTCCTTGTCTATTGGTTTTACAGTATGCATATCGATCACTTGAGCAGAAATCCCTTCCTCTGCTAAAATGCATGAAGCCTCTAGGGCTTTAGACACCATATCCCCTAATGCGATAATAGTAACGTCACTTCCCTGCCTTATGGTAAAAGATTTCCCAATTTCAAGATGAACATCTTTCTTATATATAACTGGTACCGGATTTCGGGTGAACCGCAAATAAACGGGACCATCATATTTGGCGGCCGCTTTGACTAATTTCTTGGTTGCTACTGCGTCTGCAGGCATAATTACAGTCATATTGGGCAAAGTCGACATAATGCCTATATCCTCAGTCCCCTGGTGGGTCACGCCATCATTACCAGCAGTAAGTCCCCCGTGGCTAACCCCGATTTTCACATTCAAACGTGGGTAACAAATAAAAGTTCTCACCTGCTCGCAGGCTCTCATAGTAGCAAATACAGCGTACGTACTCACAAAAGGTATCTTTCCACAAGCAGCAAATCCAGCAGCTACTGCCATCTCATTTTGCTCTGCGACTCCAGCATTAAAAAAACGATCAGGAAATCTTTTGGCAAAATAACAAGTGCGTGTAGATTTAGAAATATCTGCCTCAAGAACGACAACATTAGGGTTCTTCTCTCCTAATGCAAGCAGTGCCTCACCATAGGCATTACGAGTGGGAATC
This sequence comes from Clostridia bacterium, assembly GCA_030602435.1. GTDB lineage: Bacteria > Aerophobota > Aerophobia > Aerophobales > AE-B3A > JAUWRC01. Next base: position 798 of record JAUVZS010000055.1, on the reverse strand, counting down.
ATTTCCATAAGCTCTCTCCTTTAACTCTTTCATAGCTTGCTGGTATTGGTCATCATCAGGAGGTTTTCCGTGCCAATCTGGATCGTTTTCCATAAAAGATACTCCCTTCCCTTTCACCGTATGAGCAATTATGATGGACGGTTCTCCTTTATGGTTTTTTATCTCCTGAATGGCATCCAAGATCTGCCTTACATTATGCCCGTCTATCTCCAGGACATTCCAACCAAAACTTTCCCACTTAGCCACTAGCGGCTCAAGGGGCATAACCACGTCAGTACATCCATCTAACTGCAACCTGTTGTAATCCAAAATAGCTATCAAATTGTCTATTTCATATTTCTTGGCGTACATTGCAGCTTCCCAAACTATTCCTTCATTCACCTCTCCATCTCCTAGCAAAACAAAGACATAGTAATCTTTGTTGTCTAATTTGCTAGCTTGGGCCATTCCCGCTCCTATTGAAAGCCCGTGCCCCAGAGAACCGGTGGTCATATCCACCCCACGTGTTTTTCTCATATCCGGATGTCCTTGGAGGGGAGAGTCTATTTTACGCAAGTGATTTAAAACTTCCATATCAAAAAAACCTCTCATGGCAAGACAGGCATACCAGGCAGGACAAGCGTGTCCTTTAGAGAGAATAAACCGGTCCCTCTCTAGCCAATTTGGGTTTTTAGGGTCCAACCTCAGTACATGAAAATAAAGTACCGTCATAATCTCGGCAATGGATAAAGAGCCTCCAGGGTGTCCAGAGCGAGCCCTGTAAATCATTTTTATAATCTCACATCGAAGCTGGTAGGC
>JAUVZS010000149.1:0-4283 GCA_030602435.1 Clostridia bacterium | reverse complement strand
GCGGCCATTTCAACAGCTGACTGCATGGCAAAGAAACCGCCCTCTATCTCTTCCTGGACCTCTTTTATATCTTCAATCATGTAAGAGTACTTGAGATCTGCCCAGTTAGATACAAAATTGAAAGCCCACCAAGCATAATCTTTATCAAATACTAATCTACTTCCACTGCTAAAAGATTTTGGAACTTCGGTAATCCCACTGTAGAAAGGAATATAAACAGTTGTTTGAGGAGAATCTTCTCCAAACCAGAGAACTCCGCCTATAGGATCAGGAAGCCAGCTTCTAGCCTGTGATACAAAACTGTATGAGCACCTGAACATAGATATGGCTCTTTCCCAACGCAAAGTATTACGTTCTTCCGGCTTATGCTCTTTACTAGTGGCGTATCGATTTGGATTACCAAAAGGACCGGCAGCCAAACCTTTGGTTAAATCCAGTTCAGTTCCTTCATAATGGTCTCTTTTGATAGCAATCAAATCTTGGACAGAAAGTTTTTTGTCCGGTTTTACAGTGAAAGGATATCTTTGTTGATCCATGGGAAGATTAAGAGAAGGAGCAACTAAGCTAAGAACTCTCCATTCTCTACGTCTATTGTAAAAATCAGTTTTCGGCCCATATACTTCCCAGAAGAGGAATGGTTTGCCACTGTTAGGATCATAAAAGCCCATCTCTTCTCCCAGACTAAATACATTACTTGAGGCCATAAAGTGGTCCGTATCATCCAGGTCTATCTCACCAATTCTGGAACGATTTGCACTTACCCCTACTTCATCATCCGGAATTCTTTGTGCTACCCATACAGCTCCCGGTTTACCACTATCAGGTGTCCAGAGCGGACCGGGGCCTAAAATTTCAAAAAACCAAGCTTCATTGGGATCGGTTACAGTAAGACACTCGCCGCCATCACCATAACCCCATTTTTCGGCTAACGCACCCATTATCTCTACACATTCTCTTGCTGTTTTTGCTCTGGCTAATCCTAAATCTTCCAGTTGTTCTATCACCATCCAGGCATCTCCATTCCTATAGTCTCGATAACCACTAATGGTGGTCTCACCTATCATTACCTGATTTTCATTCATGAATGGATAACCGATATGGTAATAGGTATAAGTCTTCTCAACCTGCGGAATCTCCCCGACTGTAACCAATTCCTTGTTTGGTCTGGTTATATTGCAGATATTTTTTTGAATTGGAACCATGGTACCGGGCTCATGGGTCTGTCCGAGAACGACCTGTATCCGAGCATCATACCATCCGTCACAGGTATGGGTAGTCATCACTGAACCGTCAACTGAAGCATCCTTTCCAACGACGACAGAGGTACAGGAATCTTCATTAATTTCACTAGTAAATCCAAAAATAGATAACAACATCAAAGCAACAGAAATTATACCTATGCCTAAAATCAATTTCTTAAATCTCATTCTTTACACCTCTTTTCTAAAATATTCTATAGAAAAACTTACCTTAACAACGTATGTTTACATCACCTCCTTTTTAAAAATCTTCTTAGCCAATTTGAGTTGTGTTGATTAATTAAATAAATAATTAACAGAAGTTTTAGTGTAATTTTATTAATGTTATTCTATTCTATATATTTGTCACTTTTGTATACCGAAGAAAACATATTTTAAAATAATTTTTTATTAATATAAGTAAAAACTAGAAACTTATGTCATTGCTTAATATTAAAAAAACATTCATCAAAAGAAGAGGCGGATTTAAATCCGCCTCTTCCAATACCACTAAATTAACCCTTAAGGAGTTAGTCCGGTATTGTTTGTGTATTTCGCAATTAACTCCCAATTTAAATCCCAATATGCTTTGGTAGCTTTTGCCATTGCTTCGTGGGTATATTCTGTCAAGTATTGTTTGGCTTTCATCGGGTCTTCATTGTATAGTTCAAGAGCTTTCTTTTCAACAGCTTCCTGATTAGCAAAGAATTCTGCTTGTAATGGATCCCGAACCGCTTTTAAATCTTGAATAGCATCCTGATATCTTCTATTGACCAGATCATCAGCCAGCATGAAAGCCCAACGGTCAGTATCCAGGCTGAATTGAGTCCGGTTAAAGGTAGTCCAGGAAGAAGGAATCTCCTGTACGCCGACATAAATAGGTACATGGATACTGGTATTTGGATTATCGAAATAGAACCAAATGATTCCTCCTATCGGATCCGGTAGCCAATCTCTGGCTTGAGTTACTACTCCAAAGGAGCAACCCTGTCTGGCGGCAGGACGGTGATAAGGAATATTTAGAAGTTTACGTAAGTCACCACCCGGGAAGGGAGTAGCAAACGGACTTTTTACCACTGTATCTTCAGGACCCGGCACTAACCAGGCTGCATTTGCTTCCATATCAAATACAGTTCCGGTAAGGGTAGAATGCTGTAACTCTATCACATCCATAACTGAAACTTTCTGTTCCGGTTTTATGGAGAAAGGATAAGTCTGAGTTTCTTTGTAAGGATCCCATTCCATGGAAGGAGCTGCCCAGCTATAGACCAGATGCAAACGTATACGCACCCACTCGGAAGAAAGTGACCAGCCACCTAACGCTGGGGTATAAGATTCCTGCCAAATAAAGTTACCGCTTGCATCATACACCGCTATGCCGTGGTCAATGGCACACTGCTCGTAATTTTCTGAAGCCATGAAGTAATCGGGTTGACTCAGATCAATTTCTCTGATTCTGCTAATATTAGGCACAACGACAATCTCATCATCCGGTACTCTTTGAGCTGCCCATACCGCGCCAAATGTATCTGGGTTGTTCTCATCGAAATTGGCTGGATCCCATCCTACTCCTACGCTAAAAATTTCAAATACCCAGCCTTCATTCGGGTCAGTTACAGTTAGACATTCTCCCATATCAGCGCAAGAAGGAAGAAAACCATATTGCTCTGCTAGCCTTCCCATCTCTCTAATAGCATCTCTCGCAGTATCTGTCCTCTGTAGGGCAAATGCCGCTAGCTGTTCAATAGTCATAATAGCTTGTTCAGTAGGGAAAGTCTTTAAAACCTCTTTTTGGCCAATAGTAGTTTCTCCAATCATTACTTGCTTTTCGTTAGCATGAGAATAAGCATCATGGAAATAGGTGTAGGTTTGTTCTACCTGGGGTATCTGGCCAATCACTGTAGGTAGGGTTAATTCTTCTCTAACCAGACCATAGGAAACATCAGCCATAGTACCTTCTGGAAATTTCTGTCCGGGAATCACACGGATATTTAATGTAGAATCATACCAGCCATCAACTGTATGGGAAGTAATCACCGACCCGTCTACTGTTGCATCTTTGCCCACCATTACGTCCATACAACCATTTTCACTAATGTCATCAGTAAATCCAGAAATAGACAACAACATCAAAGTGACAGAAATTATAGCTATGCTTAAAATCAACTTCTTAAGTTTCATTTTTTATATCTCCTTTATATAATATTTTTAGAGACTTGCTAAGATAAAAATTAAATAAATTTTACCACCTCCTTGCTAAAATATATTTAGAAAATTTCAGAGATTGCTAATGAGATAATTTCACCACCTCCTTTTCTTGAAGTCTCTTCGGTCAATTCAAGATACAGTTACTCATAGACCACCCGATCAGCGGGAGCCTCTTCAGGATTATATAAATAGTGCCCTACCCCGTTTTCAATCACTTCCGCATAGCGGGGAACATTACTGATGGCTACCACTTTATCAGGATACATCTCCGAAAAGGTCTGGGTAACCTGCAAGATGGTGGAAGTTTGCCTGCCTACTCTTACATCAATCGGCCATCCCTGTTCATCTATCTTCTCATAGAGTAGCCCATATTCTCCCGCTTTCATGACAAAGGGGTCTTTTCCGGTTAAGAGTAAATGCTCATCGGTAATCCCCCGTACCCTGTCCAGGAAAGGCTCCGGTGCTTCAAATAATAGGGAAAGGGCATCAGAATAATCCCCCACTTCCCGATGGGAAAGACCATGTAATGAAGGAGGAGAAAATTCCATGCCGATAGGACGCTTAAATTCAAAAGCAGTCAATATCATAGTTGCCATGGCCGCTACCTCCTGAGCATTCTGGTTAGCTACAATGGTGCTGATAACTGGATATTCTAACTCGGCTTCGTGTAAATCAATAAAAAGTCCTACTCCTTCCTGTCTGATCAGTTCCATAAAGGCATAGCAAGTTCGTTCAACCAGAGCACCATCTGCTTTGCCGGGCCAGGTACGATTAAAGTTCCTAATGTCCATATAAGCTAACAGCTGTCCGCTAGGATAGTTTACATAAACCTCCGGA
>JAUVZS010000192.1:0-3791 GCA_030602435.1 Clostridia bacterium | reverse complement strand
GGTGAGTTGAAGATTTTCTAATTTAAGAAAAACTTCTTTTTGTAAAATTCTACTCAGTGTTAATGAATAAATACAAGGTGTTTTATTCACCTTATCTCTTATTCTTGCCCTGGCATCTTTTATCTTATCCAGTGTAACTTCAGGAACTTTCATATTTTTTTCACCTTCTTTTGATTTTAAATAGGGGCACATCCTATTTTTTTCTATTGTTTAGCTTTCCATTTTACGAGGTCTTTCTTTAGGACGTCTATCTATAATAATACCTAAAACCCAAACCATCTGGTTAAGAAACTCCTCAGATCCCATAGGTTTTTCGTAAAAAGTTACCGAATTATTAACTTGGCACACCCGTCCCCTTGACATTCTTGGTTAGGAGTTTCTCCCCTTCCTTAGGAATGGTTTTGCTTCCAGTGAGTAGTCCTTTAATATTTATTGCTTTCTCAAAAGAGGAGTAATGCTTATAGGATTGGTAAAACACAGAAGTTCTTTATCCTCCTTTGTATAAATTTCACATCTATACCAACTCTCCTTTTCTGGCAAATCAGAAAACTCAACTCTTTGACTTTTTCCTTCTTTAAGAAATCTACTTAGGAATCTAAGACCATTTTTTATCACTTGTAATTGGCAGAGCTCTTTAAGATTTTCTACCTGAATTTGAAAGCTTACGATCTTTTTTTCTGAGAGCTTTATCTCATCACCACATATATATCTCTTATCCTCATATTCTGCCGAGAAAAACAATTGGGGTCCTGAGCTGACAAACACCTGCCCTTTTCTGAGCCCTTTTAGAATTTCATCCTCTGAAAGGGAATCGGCATATACAAAGGTTTTGGGAATACCATCGCTTTTTCGCTCATTCACATCATGCCAATCCCTGCCACTGGTACCAACTACTTTTAATCCCTGATTTAACAATTTATCCCATAATCTGAAACTCTTGTAGTTCTCAATTTTCCTGTTCTTCCAACATCCAGCCCAAACCTCTATTAAGTCCACCTTCTGATAGTCTATATTCCCTAACTTCCAGGTACATCCAGAACACACAGGGTCACCAATACAAAAGGGGTGAGCTATTGCAAACAGCCCTTTTTGGAGGTGAACTTCATCGATGATATCATTGACATTTCTCATCCTCTCTTTAGAATGCCAATCAATAAAGGAAGTTATTCCCAAAGCCAGAGCATGACCATAGTAAGTAGTAAGTTCCATACCCCTGATTATTAATAAATCCTCCCTCATTGGAATTGAGCTAAACCCACTTACTGTATTGTGATCCGTAAGAGCTATAAAATCTAACCCTTCTCTTTTCGTCCCTTCTATTATTTCTGGTAGTGTATTTTTACCATCACTATGATTAGAATGAACATGTAATTCTCCTTTATACCAGCCTTTGTTATCTCTATAACTTGAGGGATTGATCAACTTTTTCTTAAAGGGGCTGAAATTCTCCCCATTTGTCCGCTGGATCAAAGATATTTCTAATCTATATTTACATTCCTCTGTTACTATAGCGTGAGTCTCCATTTCCATCTTCCAGAAACCTGGAATTATCTTGCAGGAAGTAAATCCTGGGCTGCTATAAGTGCTGCATACCCTGACAGGCCTCTCGGAATTTTGATCCCACCTGCCCACAAAACTACCTTTGGCATCATACAATGACAAATTTAAGAGATTCCTGAGGGGATAAGCATTTTTAATAAGTGGGTAAGCATTTTTAATAAGAGTTAAGAAAGTTGAAACCTTTTCTTTTTGAGGGTAATCCTTCACGTAATCTTCTATGGCCCCTCCTATCATTTGATAATTTTTTTCTCTATTCTTTAAAATTCGGGGAGAATATGAAAACTTAACCCGGATTTCTCTAATTCCTTCCGGAACCTCAAATACAAAGGGATAAAATCTTTTTCGATCCCCTCTTCTTAGATAACCTTCTTTAACCAAAAAGCTTCTCTCTTGAAATTTCATAATAATTTCTAACCCCTTGGCTCCTCGAACTCCGCCCATGAACAACACAGCGACAGTTTGACATTTCTACTCAATTTAAAAAAACCACTTCAACTGTTAGGACCTTTTCCTGAGATTTTAACCTTGTGCCAGATCACATTATCTCCAAGTGTAATCTGCAGGATACTTGATCTAATATTTAATGCATCTTTATCTATCTCTCTTTACTTATATAAATAGCAAGCAGCAAGATGGTCTGCACCAATATTATATAATGGCGGAGGGCTCTTAAGACACATTTCCATCTTATAAGGACAACGGCGATAGAACTTGCATCCTCTTAGAGTATCCATCTCTAATTCCTCCTCAGGAGGAAGCTCCACCCTTCCTTGCCACGGTTGCTCAGGATCCGGTATGGGAATAGATCCCACCAGGAGCTGGACATAAGGGTGCTTCGGACCCTTGATAACGATTTGTGCATCTCCTGACTCAGTCACCCATCCTTCATAAAGAATGATAATATCATCACTAACCTGAAAAGCTGTAGAGAGATCATGAGTAATGTAAATGAAGGAAATTCCAAAATTGTCCTTTAGGTCCATCATAATCTTTAAAATAATCGCCCGCATGGAGGCATCGATCATTGAAACCGGCTCGTCAGCGATAATTAGCTTTGGTTTAAGTAGAAAAGCTCGGGCGAGCATAATCCGTTGCCTCTGACCCCCAGATAGTTGGTGGGGATATTTGCCCAAAATCTCGTCAGGGCGCAGTCCCACAATCACCAGAGCTTCTTCTGTGATACGGCGGCTTTCCTGTCGATTCTTCGCCAGGTGAAATTTCCGAATCACTATCTCAAAGACGCGATCAATTGGATAAAAGGGATTATAGACTCCATAGGGATCTTGAAATATGGCTTGGACCTCCCTTCGAAAGATTTTCCATAATTTTTGATCCATCATTTTAAGATCTTTTCCTTGATAACGGATCTCTCCCTGTGTCGGCAAAAGAAATCCCAAAATAATTCGGGCAAGAGTCGTCTTTCCGCTCCCACTCTCCCCAGCAATAGATATAATTTTCGGGGGACTACCTTGAATACTCATGGAGAAATTTTCTAAAGCAGCCTTCTGATCCCGCTGTAAGAGGCCGCTCCCAAAGACTTTGGTGAGGTTGCAAACCTCCAGCAATGGTGCTTGAGTTTGGCTCAGGATCTTAGTTTGTACCTCTCTTTGAACGTTCATACTGGTTTCCTTTCTTCTTACAAGTTCTCTCTTTACCTGATGACCTCGGAGTGAAGATGGCAGGCAACAAAGTGATTCGGTTGGATCTCCACAAGTTTCGGTATCGTGTCTCGACAGTGTTCCATTACATAAGGACAACGATTACTGAATACACACCCTTTTGGAGGATTAAAAAGAGAAGGAGGAAGTCCTGGGATTCCCTGAAAATCATGACGCAACTGTAAGGTAGGAAGTGATTTGATCAAGAGCTTGGTATAAGGATGAAGGGAATTTTTGTACGTTGTCTTCACTTCTCCGATTTCAGCAATCTTGCCAGCATACATAACTGCCTGCCGATGGACAACCTGGGCTTGAAGCCCCATATCGTGACCGATGAGGATCAAAGCTGCCCCAAGCCGTTCCTGAACATCCACGAGAGTTTGCATAACCACCCGCTGTACAACGACATCCAAGGCACTGGTAGGCTCATCGGCGATAATTACCTCAGGTTCCAAAGTTATAGCCATAGCAATACAAACTCGCTGTTTCATTCCTCCCGAGAGTTCATGAGGATACATTCTGTAGACCCGGTGAGGCAGACCAACTGTGGAGAGAAGCTTCTGAATTCTTTTC
>JAUVZS010000140.1:0-4487 GCA_030602435.1 Clostridia bacterium | reverse complement strand
GCCGCTGCGAAAGACTTCGCCGCCTTCAAACCAACTTATAAAGACTAAGGTATCAGGTTGGGGAATATCAAAGTATTCTCCATACATTTCTGCTGATTTAATCTCGATATATGGAGGGAGTCCACTGACTATTGGATGAGCGGGGTCGACTACCCAAAGTCTCTCTTTTTCTCCCACTTCACGCCATTTTAAGTTGCAGGACGTTCCCATTAATTTTTTGAAAATCTTGGAGAGGTGGCTAGAATGCAGAACAATTAAACCCATGCCATCCAATATACGCTGGTGTACTTTTTCAACTACTACATCGCTTACCTCTTCATGGGCCATATGTCCCCACCAGATAAGCACATCAGTAGAAGTTAATACATCATCAGTCAAACCATGTTCTGGTTCATCCAGTGTAGCAGTACGGACACCTAAATCTGCCTCTCCCTCTAAGTGTTTAGCAATGGCTCTATGTATACCTTCAGGATAAACCCTGGCTACATTAGGATCTTTTTTCTCGTGCTGATACTCATTCCATACCGTAATCTGAAATAAATCTGACATTCTTTCCTCCTGTATAATTAGGAGATACCAGTATCCATTCTCCTGTTAAAGCATTAAATCGTCCATGAGGATACTCGAAAAAATTCATTTTTTCTCATTTAGCAAATACTGTACTTCCTGCTCCCATAAAAATAATCTTTGGCATTTGTTATTTTCCTAAGATTTGTAATAATTATCTTTTAAATACTACCCTTCCTCCTTTTCTGATTAAGCAGTTTTGCCGAATGCTTATCCAAAAATAAAAATATATTTTTGTGTTTTCTCAATATGGAAGCAGGATGATATGGAGAGATATTACCTTCAAGACAACTCTTGACAGCTTGTGCTTTACGGGCCTCCGGAACACTGCAAATTATATTCTTAGATTTCATAATTTGTTTAATGGACATTGAAATTGCCCTGCGAGGAACTTCAGCGAGACTTTTAAACCATCCCTCACCTGCCTGCTGTCTTCTACAGGCCTCATCAAGTTCAACAATAAGATATGATTTTTCTGTTTTAAAGTCAGCTGGGGGATCATTGAAAGCTAAATGTCCATTTTCCCCGATTCCAACAAATGCAACATCAATTTCTTTTTCACTGATAATTTTATTTAAACGCTCACATTCCAATTCTGGGTCTTGAGCATCTCCATTGATTAAACAAACAGTACCAGGATGCACCTTATCAATCAACCTCTTCTTCAAATACTTCCTAAAACTTGCCGGATGAGTTTCTGGGATGCCTATATATTCGTCTAAGTGAAACACCGTTGTTTTTGACCAATCAATGGAAGATATACTTGTAAGATTCTTCAAAAAATCAAGTTGAGATGTACCAGTGGCAGCGACAAAAACTGCCTCATTTTTTTCCTTTATTGTACTTATCAATATCCTTGCTGCTTGCTCGGCAGCAGATTTGCCCATTTTTTCCTTTGTTTCAAATATTTTTACTAACATTTAACATCCTCTTTTTATAGTTTCCATTATTCTTTGCCTTACATCATCAGATGGATAGTAGAGCATTATCGCCTTTCAGTCTTCAACAGTTTCTTGAGGAAGCGGTCTAATACAGGGTTCACGCCAACAAATCCCTTTAAGCAAAGGACAGAGAAAATTAGCTCACCCTTACCATAAGGTATATAACCTACAATGGGTAGTTTTTTCTTCGGACCTTTATTTTCTGCCATTTCAATTATATGTAAAGTAGGTTTCTGGTAAGTGAAAAGAAGGGGCGTTATTTGGTGACAATCTATATACTTTTCGGTGATGAAATCAATGATATCCTTTTCTTCATTGTACCAGAAGGAGAAATCTTTAGGCCCAAAGTCTCGGGTTATAGACTCATTAGCATTTCTGGCCACAAACGTCAGCCCCCTCTCGGTTATCCCCGTTAGCCCATTACCTGTTTTTTTCAAGTAAATGATTGTATCCTTGATTTCTATCTTATCCTTTCCAATATCGTCTAATAAAAAGAGCACCCTTGAGCCTTCAGCCACCCACTTTAAAAGAGAATGACTCTTCTTCTGATATTCCTCCCATGAATTTATGAGTATCCTCTCCGGTCTTTTCCCATCCTTTTGATAGGGTATAGCTGTGATGTTTAGCTTTTCAAAAAAGTCTTTTATGCCTCTACCTATATACATAACTCTCGCTTGGGATGGCTTTGTTTCTTTTTCAAAGACTTCTAAAGCCATCCTTTCACAATTTACAATGTTTGCCTTCCTATCCAGTAGTGCTGCATCAAGGTAGATAGTTTCTCTATCACGTACCCGGGGAGCATCAAAAGATATTGTTCCTGTATAAGTGGGAAGACAGGGTTTTGCTTCTACCTCAATTTCAAATGACCCATAATCTTTATCTTTTTTCCTTAAAGTAGCCATGATTTTATAACCTCCTAAATTCACATCTGTGTCATTTAATACCCAGGCCTCTAGTCCCACCCTCTGGCCGCTATACATCTTGAAGCGGTCTGTCCTTAAGTTTATCCGAATGCCCTCCATGGACTTTTGGAAGGCAAAGTAAGCTGGTTTGGGGCTTCGGTCATGAGCAACCAGAGCCTTCATCCAGCCAGAGGGCCAGGCATCAATGAGTAAATGCAGGGCCGTAGAGACAATTCTATCTGAGCGTCTTCTCAAGGCATCGCTCATCATCCTGGTGGCAAAGGCTTGATGAGCCTGGCTTTCTCTTATCCAGTCCTGGATACGATATTGTTCCTCGTACCAGTCTCCGTGCATATCATAGGTCTGGGCCTTGATGATTTTCTCTGGTGTCCAGGGATCTTCAATATTTTTTGGCAGCCACTCTTTGGGATAATCCTTAAGCATTACCGAAAGGGGATCCAATCCCTCGCTTCCATATTCTCCGCAGCCGGCCTTCCATCCTTTCTTTAAGGCCTGTAAATACCCCTTATGGAGTTTACCTATAGGCAGGGAATGATTGGTATACCAGAGAGTATAACAGTGAAAATCTGACAATCCAGTTCGGGTAGGGGGATCATAGTCTCCTTCTACATTCTTAACCAGGCGGTCTGGATTCTCTATCGAGATCACTTTTCTGGCAGCTTCAAAGAAAGCCTCTAACTCATTTCTATAAAGGTCTCTGTGTTCTTTTTTTTCTTTAACCACAGAAAAGGGCTCATTTATAAAGGTGACCATGATAGAGGAAGGATGGCTCCTTATTAATCTCTCCATCTCTCCGGCTTGCCTCAGTGCCTCACTAAACTGGTTTCGTTTTAAATAGCCGAATAGAGGAAAATCACACTGGTGCATCATTCCAAGCATATCAAAATACTCATAAATCTCTTTTTGTACTGGCCGTTGGGTGATGCGGTAGTAATTCAAATGAGCAAGTTTAGCTATGAGAATGTCACTGGTTAATTGCTCATAATCTTCTTTCATAACGCACTGCTGAAGATGGCCCATTTCATTGGCCCCTCTGAGAATAATAGGTTTATTGTTTAGATAAAGGGTGCCTTTCAGCTTTTCTTTCTCATCCATATGGAATTTTCTCATTCCAAACTGGGAGTCTTTTTCATCTTCAAGTTCTCCCTTTCTGATAATAGAAGCACGCAGCATATACAGCCAGGGCTTCTCCGGACTCCATAATCTATATTCAGAGAAGGGTATTTTAAATCGGTAGTAATTAAGGCCTGGGCCAGCTGGTTCTACTTGGCAGGGGATATTGATGAGGGCCTTACCTTGAAAATTTTTTGGGTAAACGATGAGCTTCAGTTCAAATTCTTGATTATGATTTTCTGTATGAAAGACCTCTACCCAGGCTTTGATGAGAGAATTATCTATATCAGGTCTTACAAAAAGAGAGTGGATGAAGAGGGTAGCTCTTTCTTCCAAAATGACCTTGTTGTAAATTCCCGCTCCGGGAGGACAATGGTGCCATCCTAAGGTAGGATCATCCCATCCCAATCCTGTAGCAGCATAAATCTTATCCCCATCTATATTTTGTTTTTTATCGAGGATTTCCAGACCCAGGGTGGGAGCATCATTTTTAACTTCTACCAAAAGGATGTTATTTCCCTCAAAATGCAGGAGGTTTGTAACATCGAATTCAAATGGAGCAAAGAAGCCTTCATGACTTCCTACAAAACGAGCATTGAGATAAACACGGCAGATATAATCTACTCCTAAAAATCGCAAAAATATTCTTTTTCCTTCTCTTTTTTTATCTTTAAATGTAAATTCTCTGCGATAGAAGCCAGTCCACTTTCCTACTGGTCCGCGGTAGTCAGGGAGGCTAACTTTCTCCCATTCCCCTTTGCCTTTCAGCAGCCTGGAAAAATCTTTTTTATCTTCTTTTTCTTCATAGCGAAATTCAAAGCTTGTCTGAGGCCACCCTCGTCTTGGAACTTTCGATTTAGGGGTATAGTTAGCCAAAAATGGCTCATGCTCTTCTTTTAGTTTGGCAAGGTCTTTTTTAAACTGTTCCAGATTCTCTTCATAG
>JAUVZS010000248.1:0-2964 GCA_030602435.1 Clostridia bacterium | reverse complement strand
TTTAAAGATGATGAGTTTATTATTCTGGCGGTGAATCTTGGAGAGGGAAAGAATAAAGTAATTTCTTTTATGCAAAAGAACGATTATACTTTTCCCGTGCTTTTAGATTCTTGGGGTAGGGTAGCAAACATTTATGGAATCGGAGGTATTCCTATCACTTATCTTCTTGATCCAGAAGGAAGGATAGTAGGTAGAGCCCCAGGACCCAGAAATTGGGCGAATCAAGATGCTTTCGACTTGATAGAATATCTTCTCTCAAAGAAGAAAACAAGCTAAGCCTCAGGAAATGGCTAAATAGCTAAAGCTATTTAGCTAAATAACTAAAAGTTATTTAGCCGAGCATATCAAGGCAGGAAATACCCGAGCATATTAACTCAGGAAACGTCCCTCGGCAAACGTATTTAAATTCCTCAAGATAGGGTGTAAAAAAGATGAGACAGGGTAAAATTAAAAATTTTATTAAGAAGTTAATACGAAGTAAGGATTCTCCGCAGAAAATTGCTCGGGGATTTGCTATTGGTGTATTCTGGGGAATTATGCCTACTTTTGGGTTTGCTATAATCTTTTCTCTGCCCACAGCCATTCTTTTAAAGGGAAATAAATTTGCCGCTGTGGTGGGTACTTTTGTAGCTAATCCCTTGACTGTTCCCTTTTTTTACCCCTTTGAATACAAGATTGGTCAGTTAATTTTGAGGACTGATCCCTTACCTTTTTCCTGGGAGTTCTTCAGTTTGAAGAGTCTGTTGAATTTAGGCAAGTCATTTTTAATAGGAGGAGTTATTTTCGCTATAGGTATGGCACTGTTGACCTATGTTCTAGTGTCACAAATTATCGCCAGGTATAGGAGCCGCCATCATTCAACTTAAAATGGCAGTTCTCCTTGTCTGGCCTGAGGCAGCTCTTTGCCTAGATATTTATAAAGAAGGTGAGTAGCCGTTCTTCCTTTTGGGGTACGGTTAATAAATCCTTCCTGAACTAAATAAGGCTCATGAACTTCCTCTAAGGTGTCAGGCTCCTCATTGACTGCCATAGCTAATGTCTTCAGCCCTACCGGTCCTCCGTTGAATTTGCGGAGAATAGTCTCAAGAATCTTTCTATCCATACTGTCTAAACCCTTCTTATCTACCTCCAGCATACGAAGAGCTTCTCCGGCTATTTTCTCAGTTATAATTCCTTTTCCCTTTACTTCGGCATAATCTCTTACCCGACGAAGGAGTCTATTTGCGATTCTGGGGGTTCCCCGGGAGCGGCGAGCTATCTCTGAGGCTCCCTTTTCGTTAATTTCTATTTCTAATATGTTGGCAGAGCGAAGAATGATAAGATATAAATCCTCCTCCCTATAAAAATCCAGTCGACTTACTATCCCAAATCTATTGCGTAGAGGAGAGGTAAGAAGTCCAACCCGGGTAGTTGCTCCAACTAAAGTAAAGTGAGCAAGGGGAAGTTTAACAGAACGGGTGCGAACCCCTTTCCCCAGGATTATATCAACTTCGAAATCTTCCATGGCTGAATAGAGCACTTCTTCCACCGAAGGAGGGAGGCGATGAATCTCATCTATGAATAATACATCCCCATTCTGAAGTTCTGTGTTAGTGAGAATTCTAGCCATATCCCCTGGTCGATCTATAGCTGAGCCACTGGTAGAGTAGATTCTGCCCTTTATCTCGTTAGCAATGATATGAGCCAGGGTCGTCTTTCCTAAACCCGGTGGTCCACAAAGAAGAGTATGGTCTAGACCCTCACCCCGCCCTTTGGCTGCCTGAATAAAGATCTCCAGTTTTTCCTTTATTTTGGATTGCCCGACAAACTCCTCCATCTTCTGAGGACGCAGCGCTAGCTCAAATTTACTCTCTTCTTTCTGTAGGATAGGAGTAGTAATTCTTTCTTCCATCAGTTTTTCCTATTTATATGCGAGTTAATGCTTCTTTGATTACTCTGGTTAAATCCATCTCCTCTTTGGAGGAACTTATAACCTCTCTTACTGCTTTTCTTGCTTCGTTTTGAGTATATCCTAAAGAGACGAGGGCGGATAAGGCATCTTTTACTAGCTCTTCTTTACCTGGTTCTAGCGGTTCTTCTTCTCCTATTCTTTCTTTGAGTTCCAGGATTAATCTTTGGGCGGTCTTCTTTCCAATGCCAGGAATATCAGTTAAGGTAGTTAAATCTCCTCTTTTTATTGCTTTTTTAAGTTCCGAAGAGGAGACTCTGGAGAGCATTCGCAGAGCAGATTTTGGCCCAATCTTAGAAATAGAGATAAGAAGAAGAAAAAAATCTCTTTCTTCTTGGGCGAGAAAGCCATATAAAGCTAATCCATCTTCTCGAAAATGAAGATAGGTATTAATCTTTATTTCATTTCCCTCCGGAGGAAGGAGATCATAGCTGGATAAGGATAGATTGACCTTATATCCTACTCCTCCTACATCTACAACTATAAAGGTGGGAGACTTATATCGGAGAATTCCTTCTAGATAATCAATCATTTTTTCCTCGTTATCTCCTCTCCCCTAAGGGGAGAGGACTAAGGTGAGGGGGAGTTTAGACTCTTTTCCTTCTTTACGATATACGAGATACTAGACACGAAATACGATTATTTATATACTGTAATAGCTATATCAGGGCAGACAAGTGCACAGATAGCACATCCTGTACACTTTTCCTCACCGGTAAAAACTGCTGGGTGATAACCCTTGTTGTTAAAGTCAGAGTTAAGGTGGATTAAATTTTTAGGGCAGAACTTAACACAAAAACCGCATCCTTTACACCTCTGGGCACCAACCTCGATTCTAGGCATTTTTTTCTGCTAACCTTTCTTGAGTTTTTACGTTATCATAGAAATAGGGCGAAGTCAAGAAATGCCTCAGGACTATCTAGTCGTTAGTATTTAGTCGTTGGTCGTTAGTTAAATACTAAATACTATTCACTAACGACTATTCACTATTCAAGGCTCCTTCGGGGAAAGTCCCT
>JAUVZS010000146.1:0-4332 GCA_030602435.1 Clostridia bacterium | reverse complement strand
AAAAAAGTTGTAGTTATAGCAGGCAAAGATAGATTATCTAAAGGTGCTGAGAAAGCAGCAAATCAAGTTATATATCTGAAAGATATTGAATCTGATGTTATGAGAGGTATAAAATAGAAAAGCCCTGCACGTAGCAGGGCTTATTTCGCCTCAAATTGAGGCTTTAGTACTTTGCAATTATAATTTTACAACAAAAATTTTTTTTGTCAAGTTACTTGACCCATTTTTGTGTCACTAATTACTAAACAGGAGTTTACCTATGACTGGAAATGAGATTAGGCAAAAGTTCCTAGATTTTTTTAAACAAAGAGGCCACCTAGTTCAGCCTTCAGCTCCATTATCTATTGATGACCCAACACTTCTTTTTACTATTGCAGGAATGGTTCCTTTGAAAGCCTTCTTTCTGGGGAAGAAGAAACCCCCTGCTTCCCGCCTTGCTTCCTGCCAGCTCTGTTTTCGCACCAATGATCTGGATAGGGTAGGGCAGACCTCTTATCATCATACTCTTTTTGAGATGCTGGGTAACTTTTCCTTAGGAGATTATTTTAAAGAGGATGCCTGTCAGTGGGGTTGGGAATTTGTAACGAAAGAATTGGGTCTTAGTGAGAATCGAATATGGATTACTATATTTAAAGAAGATGATGAGACCTACCAGATCTGGAAAAAAATAGGTATCCCCGTTTCACGAATCTTAAGAAAAGGTGAAGAGGAGAACTTCTGGTCTCTGGCTGAGGTGGGTCCCTGTGGCCCGGATACAGAAATTTTCTTTGACAGGGGAAAGGAGTGGGGGTGTTCTAGGACGAAATGCCTACCTGGCTGTAATAATTGTTCAAGGTGGGTTGAACTCTGGAACTTAGTTTTTATGCAGTTTAATCGTAATAAAGAAGGAATTCTTTCTCCTTTGCCTTCAAAGAATATCGACACCGGCATGGGATTAGAGAGAACTGCCTCTGTGCTTCAGGAAGTAGAAAGTGACTATGATACTGATTTATTCAGTCCAATTCTTCACTGGTTAAAGGGTATCCTCCCAGAAAATAGAGAGGAAGAGAGGGGTTTGAAGGTAATTTCGGATCATCTGCGAGCCCTTACTTTTCTCCTGGGAGAAGGGATTCTGCCTTCTAATGTGGGAAAAGGATATGTGGTGAGAAGGGTCCTTCGAAGAGCTTACCGCTCTGGCAGAAGGCTTGGTCTGGAAGACATCTTTTTATACAAAGGAGTTCCTGTGGTTATCAAAATGATGCAGGAGCCTTATTCTTATCTTAAAGAGAAAGAAGAGGAGATAGTTTCGGTAATTAAGGCAGAGGAGAGGAATTTCCAGGCTACTTTGAGCCGAGGAATGGAAATTTTAGAGGCAATAATTTCGGATTTAAAGCAAAAAAACAAAAGAGTAATTCCTTCCCATGACGTTTTCAAGTTATACGATACTTACGGCTTTCCTATAGAATTAACTGAAGAGATAGCCGCCGAGGAGGGACTGGTGATAAGTAGAGAGGAATACGATAAATTATTAACTGAGCAAAGAGAAAGAGGCAGGAGAGAAGCTATGGAGCTCATGGGAAAGGTAAAGGTAGGAGATAGCGCAAAGGTAGCTATAACCGGAGCGAGCAGGGTAGGGGAGGAGATTATCGAAAGGTTAAAACAAAAATATAACCTGGATGCGGCAAAAATCTTCCAGGGATATGGAGAACTGAAGTTAGATACTACACTGGTGGGAATTCTCAAAGAAGGAATGGAAGTAGAGAAAATAGCTCAAGGAGAGGAAGGGAAGCTCATTCTTGCCTCTACCCCCTTTTACCCTGAGGGAGGAGGACAACTCGGAGATAGAGGCAAGATATTCACCCCGTTAAAGAAGGATTCTCTAACGGGGTTTACCTCTGGTAGCTGCGCCGAGGTATTAGATACCCAAAAGATGTCTAGTGGACTCATTCTTCACCGAGTAAAAGTGTTAAAAGGGGAGTTTAAAAAAGAGAGCAGGGTAATAGCTGAAGTTGATGGGAAAAGAAGAAAGGCTATTGCTCGTGCTCATACAGCTACTCACCTCCTGCAGGCAGCTTTGAGGAAGATTTTAGGCAAGATAGTTAAGCAAAGCGGCTCTTTAGTAGAAGAGGATAGATTTCGTTTTGACTTTACCTATTTTTCTCCTCTAATCAGACCACAGCTTAAAAAAATAACTTCTTTACTTAACGAAAAAATAAGAGAAAATCTTTCTGTCACCATAGAGGAGATGAGTTTAGATGAAGCCCAGCGAAAGGGAGCCATAGCCCTTTTTGAGCCTAAATATAAAGAAAAAGTACGGGTAGTGAGTGTAGGAGAATTTAGCAGGGAAGTTTGTGGAGGAACCCATCTTTCTGGCAGTGGAGAAATAGGAGTAATACAAATAACCAGTGAGTCAGGGGTTGCTTCAGGTATAAGAAGGATAGAGGCTCTTTTAGGAGAGAAGGCTTTAGTATGGCTGGAAGAAAAAGAAGAGTTATTACAAAAAATAGCAGCCGTATTAGAAACACAAGAAAATGCAATCTTACCTCTTATTAAAGAGAAGAATGAAAAACTCGAAAGTCAAGCTGAAGAATTAAAGAGATGGCAAAAAAGATCAGTGGAAATGGAAAACTTAATTAGGAAAGCTTCTCAGATTGGGAGTGTAAAGATAATAAGAGAAAAATGGGATAATTTATCTACTGAAGTACTCAGAGAAACGGCAGAAAAACTAAAAGATAGATTAAAAGAGGGGGTAGTGGTACTAGCTTCAGTAACTACTAATAAAGTTTTTTTAGTGGCAGCCTCCACCCAAAAGAATCTACCTGCTAATAAGATAATAAAAGAGATTTGTCAGATTGCTGGAGGTAGCGGAGGAGGAAGGTGGGATTTTGCCCAGGGAGGAACCTCTTCACCAGAGAAGATAGACGAAGCATTAAAAGAAGTACCCCTCATTGTTGAAAGACTGTTAGATATATGATAGAAATTAATCCTCATAAAATTACCCGAGCCGAGGTTGTTGTGGGGATTCCTTCTTATAATGAAGCAGATAGTATTTCTAATGTCGTAAAACAGGTTGATAAGGGAATCCAGAAATACTTTAAAGGGAGGAGCTCTGTAATAATCAACAGCGATAATAACTCTCCTGATAATACAGGGAGAGTTTTTTTAACAATAACCACAAAAACTCCAAAGATTTATATTTCCACGTCTTCCGGTGTTCGAGGAAAGGGGAACAATTTACAAAATCTTTTTTTGAAAATCAAAGATTTAGGAAGTATTGGTGGGATGAGTGTTGATGCTGATTTAAAAAGTATAACTCCCGAATGGATAAAATGTTTTTTGGCTCCTTTAGCCAGAAGATATGATTATGTAACTCCAATTTATCACCGTGACAAAAACGATGCTACTATAACCAATAATCTCTGCTATCCTTTAGTTTATGGGCTTTTGGGATGCAACATCCGCCAGCCAATTGGAGGAGATTTTGGTTTTTCCAAAAAGCTTGTTGACTATTGGCTGGGTCAAAATTGGTCAGAAGCGATAAGGAATTTCGGCATTGACATTTTCATGACCTTGAATGCCATTAAATCTGGAGGGAAATTGTGCCAGGTAGATTTGGGTTCAAAGATTCACAAACCAAGTGCCCCTAAGTTAGGTTCTATGTTCTTGCAGACTGCAGACACTATTTTTAGATTTTTATCAGAAAATAAGAATTTATGGCAGAGGGAGATAGATTCAAAGCATCCTTCTGTGGTTTGTGATGTCAAAAGTAAAGTAGAATATGAGAAAGTTTTCATTGATTATAAAAAAATTGAAGAAAAGGCACTTTCCGAGTTCCAAGCTAGCTATAAATTTATAAAAAGTCACATTTCTCCAGAGCTTTGTTCTTTATTTGAGAAAATGTTTCTCAGGGAAAAATCTCTAAAAATAGATGCGGGGCTTTGGCCGAAAATAGTTTATGAGATGTTTCGTATTTACCACACAAATTCTAACAAAGAAACAATAATTAAATTGCTCAGAGCTCTTTATTTTGCAAGGGTAGCTTCGATGGTTAAAGAAAATTCTTTAAAAACCCAGGAAGAGGCAGAAAAAGCAATTCAAAACCAAGCTCATCTTTTCTTTAAAATGAGGAGTTATTTATTAATGGAGCTGGCGGAGGGACTCGAACCCCCAACCTGATGATTACAAATCATCTGCTCTGCCAATTGAGCTACGCCAGCCTATCTCGTCGCTCGTTGCTCGTCGTTCGTATCTCGTGCCCCTCACCCTATCCCTCTCCCCAAAGGGGAGAGGGAACTATACGCTATCCGCCAAACGCTATACGCTATTTTTTAACTCTCCATACTGTCCGATTTC
>JAUVZS010000216.1:0-3447 GCA_030602435.1 Clostridia bacterium | reverse complement strand
TTGGTTTCCATAAACATAGCCTGGCACAGAGGATAGATTTTATAATGAAGCTCTTGGGCTTTTTTGATTTCTCCTGCAAGATAAGCCTTTATCATTTTTGTCATCTCTTCTGGTATAATATTAGCCGTTGCCGCTATAGCTCCACATCCACCCAAAGAAAGAATGGGCAGAGTCTGGGAGTCATTCCCGGAAAGAACCGCAAAGCCAGGCTCTGAGGAAGAGATAATACTGGAAACCTGGTCCATATCTCCGCTTGCTTCCTTGATTCCTACTATGCCTTTGAGTCTGCTTAATTTAGCTATGGTGAGAGGAGGAATGTTTATTCCTGTGCGTGAGGGAATATTATAAATAACGATAGGAAGACCAATAGTTTCTAATTTGCGGTAATGGGCTTCCAATCCCTTAGGGGTGGGTTTATTGTAATAGGGGGCTATTACCAGAGCTCCATCTGCTCCTATTTCTCTGGCGTATCTGGTTAACTCTTCTGCCTCTTTAGTATTATTGGAACCTGCCCCGGCGATTACAGGTGCTTTCCCCTTAACTTCTTCTACAGTTATTTTAATCACGCGCTTGTGCTCAGCAAAAGATAAAGTAGGTGACTCTCCCGTTGTCCCACAGGGAACTATCCCATCTACCCCTTTTCCCAGACAGAACCCGATAAGTTTTCTCAAAGCCTCCTCATCCACTTCTCCTCCTTTAAAAGGAGTAACAATAGGTACAAAACATCCCTTAAACATATTATTCCCCCTTCCTTTCATATCTTCCTTCATAAACTACTTCGGCTTCGCCTTCCAGAAAGACTTCAGTGAACTGCGGTAAAGAAAGATTCTCTAAGGGAGCAAAATTAGTTCTATCCCTCCTCTGGAAATAGACTTTGAGACCTCCCCCCTTTGTTTTTACCTTTAAAGGAGAGCCTAACCCTCGAACTATATCGGCGATAATAGCTGCTGCTGCTACTCCTGTGCCACAGCTCAAAGTTTCCGCTTCCACTCCCCTCTCATAAGTTCTAACTTTAAGAAAATCTCTTCCTACCTCTACAAAATTCACATTAGTCCCCTGAGGCTGAAAATGCCGATGATATCTTATCTTGGGTCCTAGTTTCTCCAGAGGGGCCTTCTCCACCTCCGGAACAAAAAGGATAAAATGAGGCACCCCTGTATCTAAATAATGTCCCTCATAAGAGCCGTCTTCCAGGATTAATTTTAAGTTAAGATGTAAGCGGCAAGGGTCTTTCATTCTTATTTTAACCTGGGTTTCATTTATATAAGAACTAATAGGTCCGGAAAGGGTCTCAAAAGAACATTTTTCCCCTGCAATTCCCTTTAAATAAACAAATCTGGCTATACATCGGGCTGCATTTCCACACATCTCTGCTTCTGTACCATCAGGATTGAAGATACGCATCTTAAAGTTGGCTTTATCCGATTCTTCCAGGAGAAGAAGTCCATCTGCTCCAATTCCCTTCTTTCTCGAACAGACTCTTTTAGAAAAATTCTCTCTATCTTTAATAATTTTGCCGCGGTTATCAACTACAATGAAGTCATTACCACTACCTTGCATCTTAGTAAAGGGGATAAGATCAAAAATAGGTTCTTTTTGAGAAGGAAAGATGGCCGGTTCTCGCTTAGATGGAGAAATTGTGGAAAAATTCTTGGCCGAAGAATCCTTGGAGGAAGAGAATAATTCATCAGGGATAACCTCACCCTTAATAAGGTCCTGGTAAGTTTCTCTTTTTCGAATTATCCACCAGTGGTCTTCTTTTACTAATACCTCTGCTGGTCTTGGTCGGGCATTGTAAGAGAAGCTCATGCTAAAACCATAGGCTCCGGCATCCATTAGAGCCAGATACTCTCCTTCCCAGATTTTAGGAAGGCTCCTTCCCAAAGCAAAAAAATCTCCTGATTCGCATACGGGCCCTACCACATCTACCGTCTCGTCAGGTTCCGCCTCATCAGGCTCTTTTAATTTTTTTATCTGGTGGTAGGCATCATAAAGAGAGGGTCTGATGAGATCATTCATCCCTGCATCTACAATGATAAATGTTTTTTCTCTCCTTCTCTTTTTATAAAGTACCTGGGTGATTAAGAGGCCGGCAGGGCCAACTAAAAATCTTCCCGGCTCTATGATTAATTTCGCTTCTCTTTTTTTGATTAAGGGATAGATTTTTTCTGCTAGCTCCTCAATGTCTAGGGGAGGCTTTCCCTTCTTATAACTAATTCCAAATCCCCCTCCCATATCTATATATTGGAGGTCTAAGCCCTTTTCTTTGAGAAGATCGAAGAGCTCTCCTGCTTTTTCTAAAGCTCTAAGATAGGGCTCAGAACTCGTTATTTGAGAACCTATATGCATATGAATTCCCACAGGTTTTAATAGGGAAGATTTTTTGATTTTTTCGTATAGTTTCTCTGCTTCATCAAAAACAAGGCCGAACTTATTTTCCTTCTTACCAGTAGTGATATAGCGATGAGTTTTTACATCTACATCGGGGTTAAGCCGCAAAGATACCCTGGCTGTATGATTTAACCGCTGGGCAGTTTTTTCTATTAATTCTAACTCTGATGCTGATTCAACATTGAGCATAAAGATATTTTCTTTTAAAGCACACTCTATTTCTTTCTCTTTTTTCCCCGGTCCGGCAAAGACTATCTTTTGGGGAGGAAATCCAGCCTGAAGAGCTTTGTGGAGCTCTCCTTCTGAGAGGATATCTGCTCCGGCACCCTCTTGAGCAAGTATCCTGGAGAGAGTGAGGTTGCCATTAGCTTTTAATGAGTAGCAAATGAGGGGGGATAGTTTACTGAAGGTATGGGCGAATTTCCTGTAATTCCCGATTAAGCTATTATAGCTATAAAGATAAAAAGGGGTTCCCACTTTCTGAGCAATCTTGGAGATACAAACCCCCTCGCAGCAAAGTTCTCCTCTTTTATAGTTAAAATGGTTATGGTAACTCATTATTTTCATATCTCGCATCTGGTAGCGGTCGGATTCATCCGACTCCTCAGTTAATTAGTTTATTAGAGACTAGAGATTAGTTAATTAGGGATGTCAAATCTCTTCTTAATCAATTACTTCTGAGGCTAATCTCTCAATTAACTAATTCACTAATCATCTTCTTTTGTTTGATAACCTGGGTCAATATGCTCGGGTATTTCCTGTGTCAATATGCTCGGGTGAATAGCTCTGGCTATTCAGCCAAATAGCTTTAGCTATTTAGCCATAAATCGCACCGCTACTATACGCTACCCGCTAAACGCTGTACACTAAATTTGCTGATGTCTCGGTCCCCACCTTGATCTCGGGAGGCTTAGTTTTTGGAGAGAAAATAGACAAAAAAAGAGTCATCACTATAAAGATTACAGCCAGAACTATGATAACCCTCCCCAAAAAGCTAACCGCACCAGCAGGGCCAAAAAAGGTTTTCACCCCTCCTCCAAAAGAGGCACCTGCACT
>JAUVZS010000075.1:0-6226 GCA_030602435.1 Clostridia bacterium | reverse complement strand
GGCAACAGTCAAGCTCACCCCTTCCAGAGCAAGACGACCTTGACTTACTATATACCTTGTCAGGGAAAGAGGAGGCTCAATTTGCATTATGACCTGGCCCTTTTTTTTAGATATCTCGGTTATTCTCCCCACTCCATCTATATCCCCTGTTACCATATGTCCTCCTAGCCTGGTAGCAGGAGTGAGAGCCCTTTCTAAATTAATCTTATCCCCCTCTTTTATCCTGGATAAATTAGTTTTATCTAAAGTTTGAGGCATTACCTCCACGGTAAAAACATTTCCATCTACACCTGTCACCGTTAGACAGACTCCGTTTACGGCTATACTATGGGAAGGCTCTGTCCCTTCCAATACCTTGTGCGCTCTTATTCCCAATTGATAAAAGGGAGTGGTTTGGACTCTCTCTACTACTCCTACTTCTTCCACCAATCCGGTAAACATATCTCGTCGCTCGTTGTTCGTTGCTCGTATCTCGTCCCCCTCACCAATTAACTGCTCACCTTAGCAACGAGGGTTTTTCTAATCCCCGTTTTATTTCTTGTAAAAATCTGGCGCCTAAGTGCCCGTCGACCACTCGATGATCACAGGATAGAGTCATTTCCATTATTGGTCTGATTTCTATTTTTTCTTCTAGAACTACTGCTCTCTTTTTAATCTCTCCTACAGCCAGAATAGAAGCTTGCGGTGGATTAATAATAACAGCGGCTCCCTTAATCCCCAACATTCCGAGATTAGAAAGAGTGAAACCGGCTCCTTCTAGCTCCCCTAAAGAAAGCTTGTTTTCATTAGCCTTCCTTATAAGCTCATTTCTATCCCTGGCAATTTGAAAAAGATCCTTTTCATCTACATCCCTTATTACCGGAACGATTAGACCTTCCTCTCCGGCCACAGCTAATCCTACATCTATTTTCGAATGTGATATAACTTTGCCTTCCTCAAAGGTAGAGTTTACACGGGGTATTTCATTCAAAGCCCGACCGCAAGACTTAATCAACAGGTCAGTATAGGTAAGATGTATTCCCCTCTCTTTTTCAAACTCTGCCAGGAGGTCATCGCGCATTTTCATTGCCTCTGAAAAATCTACTTCTATGGTAAGATAAAAATGGGGAATCTCTCTTTTACTCTTCGCCATTCGCTGAATCATCACTTTTTCTGTTCTGGAAAGAGAGACTTCCTTTTTTTGTGGAACTTCTTTTTGTTCTGCTGCCTGTTCCACTACCCTTAAAACATCCTCTTTAAGTATCCTACCTCCCGGTCCTCTTCCCTTTATAGTAGATAAATCAATCTTATGCTGTTTGGCTAACTTTTTAGCCAGAGGAGAAGCTTTGATTGGTCGGGAAATTTCTGCTTCTTTAGAAATTTCAGAAACTTCCTTTTTTTCTTCTATGATAGCCTCTTTAATAGTTCCTTTTTCTTTTTCTCCAGCAACCCCTTCTTTTTCTTCTGGAATTTCCTCCTCCATACTATCGGCAATAAAAGCGATGGTTTGGGTTACTGGTGCTACCTCTCCCTCTGCGGCTATGATTTTTCGAAGAAATCCCGAGGCAAGTGCCTCTACCTCCATATTAGCTTTATCAGTGGCAACTTCTAAAAGGGGTTCGCCTTCCTTGATCTCATCTCCCTCTTTCTTTAACCACTGAATAATCTCTCCTTCTTCCATAGTCTCACCCAACTTGGGCATTATTATCTTTGTAATCAATTATTCCTCCTCTTCTCATTACTTTATTTTCACTTTATCCCAAAGAATAAACTCCTCCTCTTTAAGTAAACATCTCTAATAATCTAACAGTCAAATTTTATGGTAAGAGGAAGGATTTGTCAAGAAGTACCTCAGGACATTTCCTGAGTTAATATGCTCGGGTAAATAGCTTTAGCTATTTAGCCACTTTTCTTCTGTCGCTGTATATCCGCTTTGGACTATTCTGCTCAGCTTCTTCGCTACGGGAAAGATTTAAACTCGTCACTTCGTTCCTCAAACAGTAAATCTTTCTTTTTCCTCCGCTCAGAAGCTTCGTTAAGGTAGCGGCTATAAGGCTCCTTTAGAAAATGTCCTTCGGCTCGCTTTTTTCTCTCTTTTCACAAGATGAACCAGAAGATAAACGAGGGGGGTATCAAGGAAAGCAATGCAAACTTTGATGAAATATTGGCCAAGAATCAAGGGAAGTATAGGCATAACTCCATAATAGGCAAGAGAAATAAATAAAGTGGTATCTATTGCCTGAGAGGCAAGAGTAGAAGCATTGTTACGCAGCCAGAGATGGCGCTCTCCCGTAACCTTTCTCCAGAAATTAAAGGCCCAAACATCGTGATACTGGCTGACAAAATAAGCAATTACACTGGCTATAATTATTCTGATAGTCCCTTGTTTCATTCCTAAGATACGAAGGAAGGATTCTTGTTCTTTCCAAAAAGGGGCACTGGGTAAGATAATGGCAAGACAGATAAGCAAAAAAACCACCCCTAATGCTACCAGTCCGGCCAAGACGACTCCTCTGGCATAACTTTTTCCCCATACTTCTTCTATAGTGTCAGTTAGGGGGAAAGTTATGGCGTAAGCAAGTACTCCTGCCGGCACATAAATCTGTCCCAAAGCTACGATTTTACTAGCCAGGACCTCCGAAATTACCAATGACCCAATAAAGACACTGCACAAAATGGTAAAAGAAAACTCTTTTTCTTTGAACACCGTAGCCTCATTTTACTACCTTATTACACTAAAATTTTTACTTAAAGGGTTCCTTATATCGATGTGTCCAGCTAAAGTTTCTTCTGGCTTACCTTGGATTAGAATCTGCACCTGAGATTGAGAGGGAAAGTTCTCAAGAAGAGTATTAACTATGGAATAAATAGTAAGTAATTCTCCAGTAGAACCTCCCGAATGTTTCTCTTTTAAAGAAGAGGAAAAGTCCACATAGAAACAGTCATCCTTCACATAAACAGCTCGTATTTCCGTTTGAGAAGGAAGAGTAGGATTAAGAGAAGAGTCCTTTGGGCCCTCGATTAACTCCTTTAATATCAGCTTAGCCTCTTCCCCAATCTGAGATGAGGCAATGATTTTTCTTTCCTCAGGGACAAGACGTTCCCCTGCCGACTCAGAAAAATAGAGCTTAACTATTTTCATCTCTTGGGAAGGGGAAAGTTTAGTAATCCACTCTTTAATTTGGGATCCCTTTTCTTGAAGTAATGGAACAACTAATACTCCTGCAGCAAAAAAAACTACCCCCACTAAAATATAGATTAAAATGCGAGTTCTTTTCTTTTTTCGTCCACTCTTTTTCTTCATTTATAACTTTGGCCCAAAGACTCCCTTCATAAAAATAAAAGAAGAGCCATCCTCCTTTTTCAGCGATAAGAATAAGAATTCTTTACGGAATATATAAGCTGTAAGCGATAAGGATTGGCTTGTTAGCCAACCGGTTCACCGTTCGTTGTTTCTAAAAACTGTCTTCTCTTTACGATATACTACATACTATATACGGCTTTTTACTAGCTATTCAAGATAGGCTTTCAGCCCTTTGAAAATCCCCAGAGCTATTCTTTTTCTAAAATCCTCCCCTTTCAATTTTCTCTCTTCCCAGGGGTTGGAGATAAAACCTATCTCTACCAGAATAGCCGGCATAGCCGCTCCTCTTAAGACATAAAATGGCGCCGATTTTACTCCTCTATTTTCTAAGCCCGTAGCCTCGGACAGCTCCCCCTGGACAAGATGGGATAAATCATTGCTTTCATTTCGATACCGATCTTGAATCAGATCCCAGAAAATAGTTTTAGCCTCCTCAGAAACATCCTCAGATCCCAGGAAAACATTTTCCCTGGCAGCTACTGCTTCTGCTCCTTCTCCGTAAGAATATCTAGAATTAAAAAAGGTTTCCACCCCGTTGACTTCTTTATTATACAAAGTAGCATTAGCATGAATACTTATAAAGATATCCCCCCCTAGCTGGTTAGCTATCCCTGTCCTTTGATTCAGAGGAATAAAACTATCATCTCTCCTCGTTAGATAAACTTTTACCCCTGCTTCTTCCTCCAGTAACTTAGCTAGCTCTTTAGCCACAGCAAGAACTACATCTTTTTCTCTTAATCCAGAAGGACCAATAGCTCCCGGATCCTCTCCCCCGTGTCCAGGATCTAACACTATCTTCTTATAAACTTTCTCCTCTTCTCTTCGGCGAAGTAGAAGTGAAGAAATAGGATCTTTCTCATAAGCCTTTTCTTCAGTCTCTTCTTCCCCTAGAGGTTGAGTAACAAAAAGCGAAGATGAGGAAGGCGTCCCCTTTTTTAACAGCTCTACTATCAAATCCTTCCCTCTTACCTCGATAACCAACCTCCGAGGATCTTCTGAAAAGATATTGTAAGTACAATCAGGGGAAGCCAAATCCAAAACTACCTTCACCACACTATCAAGTTCTTGCTCTAGATAAACTCCTTGAATAAATCTATCTTCTACTTCAAACTTCCACTTATCTCCTACTTTAACCTTTTTTCCTTGAAAAGGAAGAAGAACGGCTGGAAAGAGATTGATAAATAAACGTGGATGGCTTGATGACTTGCTTATTACATGTACATACCCAGTTTTCTCGGCTTTTTCCAGAACTATCTGAGTATAGGTAGGATAGGAATGAAATTCTGGTTTTCTTCCAACCCCATAATCCTGCTCAGCTCCTGCTGGATGAGCAAGTAAAAACAAACAAAAAAGAAAAATCCAGCTCCTTATATATTCCGTAAAACAGTTCTTCGTAAAACAGTTCTTACTGTTTGTAATTCTGCTAATCCTGTCCATTCTCTTTTCTCTATCCCACAACTATTCGCACTTCCGGATCCCTGCAAATATCCTTAAGCTCTGACCTCAGGTTTGACCTTTTCCTTCTTTTCTTTCAGAAGGCCTAACTTCTCCCTTATCTTCTGCTCTATTTCCTCTCTAAGAGAAAAGTTTTTCTTCTCCTTAAGAAATCCTCGAGCATTTTCTTTTCCCTGTCCCAATTGAGTATCTCCATATGTATACCACGTTCCTGATTTCTCAATAACTCCCAGCTCTTCTCCCATATCCAGTATACTTCCTTCTCTGGAAATCCCCTCCCCAAACAAAAGATCAAACTCAGCACTACGAAAAGGAGGAGCAAGTTTATTCTTAACTACTCTTGCCTTCGTTCTATTGCCTATCTGCTGTTCCCCTTTCTTTAAAGAAGCCTTCCTTCTAACATCTATTCTTACGGAGGCGTAAAATTTGAGAGCTCTACCTCCCGGAGTAACCTCAGGATTACCAAACATTACCCCAATCTTCATTCTTAACTGATTAACGAAAATAGTGCAGGTTTTAGAATTGCTTATAGCTCCTGTTAATTTACGGAGGGCCTGAGACATAAGTCTAGCCTGAAGACCCACGTGAGAGTCTCCCATCTCTCCTTCCAACTCAGCCCGGGGAACAAGAGCCGCCACTGAATCAATTATGATTACATCTACGGCATTGCTGCGTACTAAAATCTCGGCAATTTCCAGAGCCTGTTCGCCAGAATCTGGTTGTGAGATGAGAAGATCCTCTGTATCCACCCCCAACCTTTTAGCATAATTAGGATCTAAGGCGTGTTCGACATCAATGAAAGCCGCTATCCCTTCTTTTTTTTGAGCTTCAGCAGCAATGTGTAAGGCCAGGGTAGTTTTACCAGAGCCCTCTGGACCAAATATCTCCACTACTCTTCCCCTGGGCACACCTCCTATCCCTAAAGCTGCATCCAAAGCAATGCTTCCCGTAGGGATAACTTCTACATCCATGCGGGCCGCTCTTTCCCCCAGACGCATAAGTGAACCCTTGCCAAACTGGCGCTCAACCTGACGCATAGCTATATCCAAAACCTTCATCTTCTCTTCTTTCATTGTCACCCTCCCCTCTTTTTTCTTTTACGATATACTATTCACTACCTAAGGAGATTCGTTCAAGGAGAGTATAAATAGGTCCTTTAGGGGTAAGCCGACTCTCGATTACACTGATATTCCTTACCTCCATCTCTCCTCCCTCTATCCCCTTATATTTTAAGACGAGATCTCTTAATTTTCCTTTTTTCTTTAAAACCTTCACCCTTCCCAGTGTCAGGTGAGGTACCCATTTCCTTCTTTCTTTAGCAAAACCTTGCCTGGCTAGCTCTTCCTCCAATTGCCTGGCTAAAGTCTCCAGGTTATTTTCTCCTCCCTCTATCCCTACCCAGATAACTCTAGGGGAGGGAGAATCAGG
>JAUVZS010000160.1:0-4159 GCA_030602435.1 Clostridia bacterium | reverse complement strand
GATCAAGAATTATCCACTCTACAGTGCCTTCAACATCGACGCTCCAAAAAGTTGCCGCCAGGGCGGTACCAGAAATCAGTGCTACACACGCTAGCACCATTATTCCTATTAAACCTTTTCTCATTCTTCTTTTCTCCTTTTATCTTTTTATACTTTTCTTTTACCGTTTTCTATCCAAACCCACCTCTTTTTTCCATCACCTCCTTTCCTCAATTTTTTTTCTTCAATTTCCGTTATTGTTAATTTGTCTATTATTTTACCACATTTTTTAAAACTGTCAAGTAGGCTTGGAGCTTTGAGCTCTGGGTATGTCCCTTTTTGTCATTGCGAGCCAGGTCCCTCGCACTGACATTGAGTGATTTTGCTTCAAAGAGGGACTCTTCAGAACTCTCATTTACTATACTTGAAGGTATTTTATTTGTCAAATCACAGGGAAGAGAGCTCTGATGTATTTTGAACGTCAGCCTTTTACCCTTCTACCAGCTTTTCAAATTCTTCCTCGCTGAGAATCCTTAACTTTAGCTTTCTGGCTTTTTCATACTTAGACCCAGAGTTTCTCCCTGCTACTACATAATCCACTTTCTTGCTTACCGAATTTAGGACTCTTGCTCCTAATCTCTCTACTAAATTTTTTGCCTCCTCTCGAGAATAATGCTCCAGGATTCCAGTAAAGACAAATCTTTTTCCGGCAAAAGGAGCCTTTCTTTCCCTCTCTTTCTCTATTATCTTCTTTTCTTCCTCCATACGAACTCCCCATTTTTTTAGCCTGGCTAAAAGCTGTCTATTTCCTTTTTCCTTAAAGAAAACAGCTATTGAGCGAGCAGTACGGGGGCCAATCTCCGGAATACTCTCCAAATCCTCTATAGAGGCACCTGACAAAGCCTTCAGCGAAGGAAAATTCTCCGCCAGAATACGAGCTCCTCTTGCTCCCACATATCTAATACCTAAAGCGAAGATAAGTCGAGACAAGAACTGTGACTTACTTTTTTCAATTTGAGAAAGGAGATTCTCGGAAGATTTTTCTCCCATTCGCTCCAGCGAAGAAAGAGTAGAAAGATCCAGCCCATAAAGATCAGATACATCCGAAATGATTTTCTTATCAACCAGTTGCTCAATTAGTTTATCTCCCAGCCCATCAATGTCCATAGCATTCCTTTCGGCATAATGGGCTATTTTCTCCTTCAACTGAGCAGAGCAGGATGAACCTATGCATCTACTTACTACCTCATCTTCTAATCTTACTACTTTTGCTCCGCAGACAGGACAGAATTTGGGCATAGAAAATCTCTTTTCTTTGCCCCTTCTTTTGCTCTCAATTACCTTTACTACCTGAGGAATAATATCCCCTCCCTTTTCTATAATAACCTTATCTCCTATCCTTATATCTTTTTTCCTGATCTCATCTTCATTATGCAAAGTAGCCCTGGTAATAGTGGTGCCGGCTAAAGGGGTTGGCTCAAGAATGGCTACGGGAGTAAGGGCTCCCGTTCTTCCCACTTGAAGAATAATATCCCTTATCCTGGTAGTAGCCTGCTTAGCCTGAAACTTACTGGCCATAGCCCATCTAGGATTCTTAGTGGTAGAACCTAGTCTGGCTTGCTGGTCTATACTGTTTACCTTAATTACCATCCCATCCACTTCATAATCTAGTTCTTCTCTTTTTTTCGCCCAGAAACTACAGCAATCGAGTACCTCCTCCATGTTTTTACACAGCCTGGTACGGGGATTTATCTTGAATCCCCATTTCTTCAGCTTTCTAAGAGACCCCATATGAGTAGAGGGAATTCTTGTCTTTGTAGAATAGGACAAGACATAAATGAAGTTATCCAGAGGCCTTTGGTTGGTGATCCTGGAATCCAGAAGTTTAAGTGAGCCAGCAGCGGCATTGCGAGGATTAGCAAAAAGAGGCTCTCCTTCTTCTTCCCTCTCTCTATTCACCCTTTGGAAGCCAGATCTGGTCATATAAATTTCCCCTCTTACCTCAATCCTTCCCTCTATTTTTTGCTGCAGCTGGAGCGGAATGCTGTGAATGGTTTTAAGATTTGTAGTAACATCATCTCCTCGCCTGCCGTCTCCCCGAGTGGAGCCTCTTACCAGTCTTCCTTCTTCATAAATAAGAGAGATGGAGACTCCATCTATCTTTAGCTCCACTACGTACTCAAAATCTTCACCAGGAAGCTCACGATGCAGCCTTCTTTCAAACTCCCTAACTTCTTCTTCGGAATAGGCATTCTCTAAACTAAGCATAGGGATAGGATGTTCCACAGTAGGAAAACCCTCTACGGGGATACCCCCCACCCTCTGGGTGGGAGAGGTTGGACTCTTAAGAGAAGGATACTTATCTTCTAATCCCTTTAACTGCCTCATTAACTTATCATACTCATAATCAGAGATTTCAGGGTTATTCTCTACATAATATTTGTAGTCGTGATAATGGATTTCTTCCCTTAGCTTTTCTATCCTCTCTTTTATCTTATCATCAATCATCTTAAATCCTTAACCCTATTTTTGCCTGGGGTATTTTCTCTAAAAGAATCTTTATTATTCTATCAGAAAGCTCATCCAAAGAGGAAAATTCTTCTCTATCCAGCCACAATATTCGATTATCTTTTTTAAACCAGCTCAATTGACGCCTGGCAAACCTTCGAGTGTCTCTTTTAATTAATCTTATAGCTTCCTCTTTTGAATATTTTCCCTTTAGGTAGCCTACGATCTGTTGATAGCCCAACCCCTGCATAGAAGGTAGATCTTGAGAGTATCCGCTGGCTAGAAGAGATTTTACTTCTCGGATCAACCCTTCCTCTATCATCTTCTCTACTCGTATATTGATTGAGCGGTAAAGAGATTCTCTTTTTTTAGTTAAACCAATGATAACCGTATTTGATAAAGAAGAAGGAGCCTGTCTTTGATAAAAAGAAATGGGTCTACCAGAAAGCTCGTAAACCTCCAGAGCTCTGATAATCCTTCTTTCATCATGAGGATGCAGACGAGAAGCTGCGGATGAATCCACTCGCTCCAGCTCTTTATAAAGAGCTCCCCTACCCTCTTTTCTCTCTTTTTCCCTTAATCTTTCTCGCAGGTTCCAATCTGTCCCTGGCCCTACAAAAAGTCCATCTACCACTGCTCTTATATAAAGGCCGCTGCCTCCTACCAGAATAGGCAGCTTATCTTTCTTTTGAAGTCTTTGAATAATCCCTTCGGCTCGCTGTTTAAAATCAGCTACGTTGAAGACTTCCTCAGAAGAGAGAATATCTATAAGATGATGGGGTATCCTCTGACGTATAGCCTGGGAGGGCTTGGCTGTACCTATATCCATCCCTTCATAAATCTTTCGCGAATCCGCAGAGATAATTTCTGCCTTTATCCTCTTTGATAAATCTATGGCTGCCTCTGTTTTCCCTGCCCCTGTCGGTCCTAAAATAACTAAAAGAGCATCTAACATTCAAGAAACACCTCAGGACTATCTAGTCGTTTTTATCGTTGGTCGCTAGTTAAATGGTTAATTCCCCCTCCCCTCTTAAAGCCCAACAGCCAGCCTCAGTTATTCTCAGGGAGATAAGCTCACCTATTAAATTTTCTTTTCCTTTAAATATGACTATCTTATTACCCCGTGTCCTTCCCTCAAGCTCGTAAGGGCTCTTTTTTGAGATTCCTTCCACAAGAACTTCTAAATTCTGCCCTATTAAAGGCTTGTTTCTTTCTAAAGTTATTCCCTGTTGAACTTCGATGAGCTTCCTTAACCTTTCTTTGCTTACCTCTTGAGAGACCCTTTCCTTAAACTCAGCCACTTTAGTTCCTGCTAAAGGAGAATAGCAAAAAGTAAAGGCTCCATCAAAACCAATTTCCTTTACTAAATCCAGAGTATCTTCAAAGTCTTTTTCGGTCTCACCGGGAAATCCCACGATAATATCAGTAGTAAGGCTTATTTGAGGAATGAGCTGGCGTATTTTATTTACTAGATATTTATATTTTTCCCGCGTATAGCCTCTATTCATTCTGGATAAAATCCTGTTAGAGCCTGATTGGATAGGTAAGTGAAGATGCTCGCAAACCTTATCCAACTCTGCCATTCTCTTAATCAACTTATCACTTAAATCTTTAGGATGAGAAGTAGTAAATCTTATCCTTGATAAACCTTCTACTTGATTGACAAGGCCTA
>JAUVZS010000124.1:0-4813 GCA_030602435.1 Clostridia bacterium | reverse complement strand
CCCTCACTCAAAACTGTAACCTTGGGAATTACGGAATTGGTGGGGCAATTTCGCATAAGATGGGCAGAGCTGATGGGGGCATCTATTATTGCCTCTTTACCTTGTGTGATATTATATCTTTTCCTACAAAGTGCTCTGACTAGAGGCTTCACTGCCGGAGCTGTTAAACAATAAGCTAAACTAAGTTGAAAGGCCTGCCTTTCTCCGAGGAGGTTGTGAAAGATGTACGGATACCATGGAAAGATTTTAAAGGTGGATTTAACCCAGAGAAAAATCTACGAAGAAACTTTTGATGAAGAATTCGCAAAGAAATATATTGGGGGAGTAGGCTTTGGCTTTCGGTGGCTGTATGATACTCTTCCTGCAAAGACTGACCCTCTATCTCCGGAAAACAAGCTAATTTTTGCTACAGGACCTCTCTGCTCCATCAGTTTTCTTGGCAGTACTGGCATCTCTGTTGCTACTAAATCTCCCCTTACTGGCTTGATTGCGGACTCAGATATGCGAGGAAGAATGGGAGGAGCGCTGAAAGCAACTGGATACGATGCCTTAGTATTAGAAGGAAAATCCTCCGAATCTGTATATTTGCAAGTTACTGAACATGCCGTTGATATTATAGAGGCTAAAGAGCTTTGGGGAAAGGACATCAAAGAAACCCAGGAAAAAATTTTATCCAAGATAAATGATGGGAAAACTGTGGTAACTTCAATTGGAATAGCTGGTGAGAACCTCGTCAAATATGCCGCTATAGCTTCAGACCTCCGTAATTTTGCGGGAAGAGGGGGCACCGGTGCAGTTATGGGTTCTAAAAATCTTAAAGCGATAGTTATTAGGGGAAAGTTAAAGACTCCTGTAGCCGATGCTGAGAGAATAAAAACCCTAATTAAAGAAGTTAACTACCTGATTAAGACTGATGGAAGCTGTGATACTCTTTCCAAGTATGGTACATGGAATACTACCGGTCCTGCCAATTTTAAGGGGATTCTACCTACTAAAAATTTTCAGAAGACCACATTTGAATATATAGATAAAATTGATGGCGACGCCATGCTTAATAGTATTTGGGTAGGGAAAAGAACCTGTCCAGGATGCGCGATTGGTTGCAGACACGTGGTAAAGATCGAAAAACCTTACTCTGTGTCTCCAGATTTAGAAGGTCCACAATATGAATCAGTAGCAGCATTGGGTCCGCTGCTATTCAATGCCGATCCAGTAACAATCGCTAAAGCTAATGAGTTGTGTAATTTGTACGGAATGGACACTATTTCTACAGGGGTCATTATCTCCTTTGTTATGGAGTGTATAGATAGAGGAGTATTAACTGAGGATGATCTGGGGTTCAATTTAAAATGGGGAGAAGGTGAGGGAATTTTAAAAGCCATAGAAACTATAGCTCATCGTGAGGGAATAGGGGATATCCTGGCTGAAGGAGTAAAGCTTGCCTCAAAAAAAATAGGAAAAGGATCTGAAAACTGGGCTATGTGTGTAAAAGGATCGGAAGTACCCATGCATGACCCCCGTGGAAAAAAAGGGATGGGCTTGGCATATGCTACTGCTCTTAAAGGAGCAGACCATGAATCCAGTATGCATGATGAAGCATTCGAGAGAGAAAATGCTCTTCCCGATCTTGGCCTCAAAGAGTCTATGTCGCGAAAACAATTTGGGGGCAAACCTTTTCTAGTAAAAACCTTGCAGGACTATTGGGGAATAATGTCCGATGTTCTTACTATCTGTAAATTCCCGATGATTCCTCCACGCCCTTTGACCCCTGCTCGTCTGGTGAAGCTCTTGAATCTGGTTACAGGGTGGAATTTTACTATAGAAGAGTTTCTTAAGACTGGAGAAAGAATTTTTAACCTTGGAAGGCTTTTTGATGCTAGAGAAGGGATAAGTCGAAGTGACGATACGCTACCCCGGAGATTCGCAGAGGTCCTATCTGAAGGAGGAAGTGTTGGAGAAAATTTCGATCAGGATAATTTACAGAAAATGCTTGATGAATATTACCGCCTGCGAGGGTGGGACAATGAAGGGAAACCCTGCCCCGAGACTTTAAAAAGATTGGGGTTAGAAGTGGACTAATTCACTCTATTGGAACCCAAAAGATGTCTGTTGCTGTCGAATTCTTATCAGTTTTTCCGGATCTAAGAGGGGGAAAAAGGATGTTTAGTGTTAAGCCTGCAGCCCTCGGTAAAATAATGGATCAGTTAGAAGACAGGATTCCGGGACTCAAGGAAAAACTGGTTAGCCAAGAAGGGAATATACATCCTGCATATGTAGTTATCCTGACAAGAGGTGGGGTTCAAAAATTATTAAAAGATGTGGCCTGTCAAGTTAAAGATGGCGATGAAATTAGTGTTCTTCCTGTAATCAGTGGAGGGTAGACAGGCTAGATTATCCGCATAAAGAGACAGAGAAGTCTGAACGGCTGTCTAATAAAGAGGTTAACAACGTAAACGTGTGCTAAGAAAGGACTATTTCTGAAGCTCTGAGGAGTAGATGAATTATAAATTTATGGAATTGATAAAGCATGTTTTTGAGATAAAATATAAACATTCAAGAAAGGAGGATTTGTATGGCTAAATTGGAAGACAAGAAGGTGGCTATTTTGGTCGCTCACGAATTCGAGGACATTGAAGTTTTTTATCCATTGCTGCGACTGAGTGAAGAAGGAGCAAGAATTACTCTAGCTACTTTACACACTGGATTTCACCCTCGGCCAGCTTTTCCAGAAAAACCTATTACTGGACGATTTGGTTCCGTAATTCCCCCTATCGTATTAAGGGAAGGAAAAAGGTTTGTACATACAACCATCGACAAGTTAGATGTAAATGAAATTGACTGTGTTATTATTCCTGGTGGCTTTGCGCCAGATCGCTTAAGAATCGACCAAACAACTCTAAACATTGTCAAAACAGCATATAATCAGGGAAAGGTAATCGCCGCTGTTTGTCACGGACCACAAGTTCTAATTTCAGCTGGAGTAATAAAGGGTAAAAAAGCTACCAGTTACGCTGCTGTAAAAGATGATTTGATCAATGCGGGGGCAGATTTTCAGGACGTTCCGGTTGTTCGGGACGGTAATATTGTTACCAGCAGAGTACCTGATGACCTTCCCCAGTTCTGCCAGGAAATCATAAAGGCTCTCTCAGAGGGCTAATCTGCCCTGATATTCGAAAAATATTTTTCAACCCTCGTCAATTAAGAAAAAGAGCCACTCGAAGCTCCTTTGAGAAGGACAAAAAGGGTACAGTCTAAAGGAGAGAATTTTTAGTAATGATCCCAAAACAGAGGATGCTCTTAGCTTTAAATCATAAGGAGCCGGATCGAGTTCCTTTGGGTGAGTTGGGAGTAGACTCTCCTATTACTGAAAAGGCCCTTAGAAGAAAAACGTTTTATCGGGCTAAATGGAGAGAATGGACAGCCATTTGGCAAGGAGGACGGGACGAAGTAGTAGAAAGTCAAAAAAAGGATATGGTAGATTTAGTCAGGAGATTTGAGTGGGACTTTGTAACCGTCCATCTTGTTCCAAGTAAATATAAAATATATAAAAAGCCAAAATTTCTTGAAAAATATACCTGGGAAGATGAGGAAGGTAGAGTCTGGAAATACTCACCCTTATCTGAAGGATGGCCCATATGTATCAAGCAGAGGGAGATCGGACTAAAGGATTTGAAAGAGTCTTCTCCTTCTGAGCTTGAACCCGATGAATCAGAACTGGAATTAGTTCGATATGTGGTAAGGGAGTTAGGAGAAACTCATTTTATTCTTGGACGAACAGGGGACGGAAGCTTTTGGCGAAATCCTTTTATCTTTGGTGGAGGAGGAGAAAGGACATTCATTGATGTGGGTAGTTTTGAAAGTTATTTAATGAAGATGATTACGAATCCAGAATTCATTTTCAAGGCCACGCAAATAGGGGTTAAACAGGCAATTGCGACCAGCACTGCACTCCTTGAGGCAGGGTGTGATGGCGTTATAGCTACTGCAGATTACTGCTCAAGCCAGGGTTCTCTTATGAGTCCTGAACATTTTAGAAAGTTTGTTTATCCCGCATTAAAGAAGCATTGTGATGCAGTTCATCATAAAGGGGGATATTTTATTAAACATACCGATGGAAATACCTGGCCTATTCTTGAAATGATGGTTGAAGCGGGAATTGATGGGTACCAGGGAATCCAACTTAATGCGGGAATGGATATGAGAAAACTAAGGGAGAAATATGGAAATAAAATTTGTTTATTCGGCGGAGTTGACTGTGATACTTTGATTAAAGGCTCAAGGGAAGATGTTAAAAAAGAGGTAGAATATGCCATTAAGTATGCAGCTTCAGGTGGAGGATTGGTTATCACTTCAGGAAATACTGTAACGGCAGGGACTAAATACGAAAACTATATAGACATGTTAGAAACTACAAAAGAAAGAGGTAGATACCCAGTAAGTTTTGATTAGGATAAAAAACTAAAGAAAGAGATTTAAGAATGACAAATACTCGAGATTATAATGGGGCTGGTATAAATGATGAAGATAAAGAAAGAATTCTAAAAGCTGCTAAGAATCCTCAACCTGGAGTAAGTTGGAGCAGACTCCTGTTTCTTTAGTTTCCAGAGATGCAAAGGGCAATGGCGTCTTTTGCCGAGGTGGGTCTTTTTGCGATAGTCTATAACCATCTGTTCTTTATCCTTTTCCAGCTGGTGAGGATGCCTAGACGAATGAGGGGAGCGAATGAAACAAACCTTCAAAGTCCTTTTTGCTCTAGTAAACATTTTCCTCTTTTCCATTTCAGGGCTTTTAAGCTGGATATGGCCAGAGGTAA
>JAUVZS010000100.1:0-5524 GCA_030602435.1 Clostridia bacterium | reverse complement strand
GTGGTAGATAGGTTACGCGCTCTCAAGGGTGTCAAGAGTACAACAACAGATCTAGTGCTGGAATAAAATAGTATATCGTGAAAAGACTTTAAGATAAGCCTCAGGACAATTTTCTTCTGTCGCTGTATATCCGCTTTAGATTATTTTTCCTCAGCTTCTTCGCTACGGGAAAGATTTAAACTCGTCGCTTCGCTCCTCAAACAGTAAATCTTTCTTTTTCCTCCGCTCAGAAGCCTCGTTAAGGTGGCGGCTATAAGGCTCCTTCAGAAAATGTCCCTCGGCAAACGTATTTAAATTCCTATACCGCAAGATACAATTCATAAACAACGAACTATGAACAATAAACTACGAGATATGAGAAAAAAGCTTATCCTCATCGACGGCAATGCTTTGCTTTATCGAGCCTTCTATGCGCTTCCCCCTTTAAGTAATAGCAAGGGGACCCCTACAGGTGCTGTTTATGGATTTACCCGCATGTTGATGAAGCTCCTCCAGGAAAGGGAACCTCAATATATAGCCTGTGCTTTTGACAAAGGGAAAAAGACCTTTCGTCACCGCAAATTTAAAGATTATAAGATTAATCGACCCCGTATGCCTGAAGATCTAGTAATACAAATTCCCTTAGTCAAAGAAGCTCTAGAAGCTTTTAGAATTCCCATTTTTGAGGACGAGGAATACGAGGCAGATGACCTCCTAGGAACTCTGGCTAAAAAAGGAGAAGAAAAAGGTCTGGTGGTGGAAATCCTTACAGGAGATAAGGATGTCTTTCAGATAATTTCTCCTTCTATATATATCTTGAGGCCAAAAAAGGGTACCACTGAAATCCATCTCTTTGATGAGGAAGAGGTAAAAAAAGAATTTGGAGTTTTCTCTTCTCAAATTGTAGATTTTTTATCCTTAGCTGGAGATTCCTCCGATAATATTCCCGGGGTTCCCGGTATTGGAGCGGTCACAGCTAAAACATTAATTCAAAAATTCAATACTTTAGAAAATCTTCTTGATAACCTTGAGGAACTCCCTTCTAAAAAAAGGGACCTTTTAAAAGAATACATTCCTCAAGCAAAACTAAGCAAGGAACTAGCCACAATAATAACTACTGTTCCCCTCAAAATAAACCTGGAGGAGCTTAAATTAAGGGATCCAGAGAAAAATTTGCTTTTTGCCTTATTTAAAAGACTAGAATTCAAGGGATTGATAAAAGAATTTGCTCCTCCCATCTCTCAGGCCCCTCAAAAAATAGATTATTATGAAGTCACTACCCCTGGAAAATTAAGAAATCTGGCTTCTAAATTGAGAAAAACTTCTTTTGCTCTAGATATGGAAAAAAATGAAAAAACTGAAGGAATAGCTTTCTTCTTGAAGAATGAGGCCCCCTACTGGTTTCCTTTAGAAGGAACCGAAATTAAAAAAAACCTTATTTTAGAAAAGCTAACCCCTATTTTTGAGGATCCCCAAATCAAAAAGACTGGACATAATCTAAAAAGAGTTATTCTCCAGCTCAAGAGGTTGGGAATAAACCTGGTTGGATTAGGTTTTGATACACAGCTGGCAGCTTATCTTTTAAATCCTTTGGCCTCAAATTATCCTCTTGGAGACCTCTGTCTTAATTACCTGGAAACAAATCTTTCCCAAGAAGCCCATCCTGCCAGAAAGGTTAAGTTTATTGAAGAGCTCTCCCTCTCCCTGGAAGAAAAGCTAAAAAAGGAGGGTTTATGGAATTTATTCGGTGAGGTAGAAATGCCCCTTGTAGAAATCCTCGCTAAAATGCAAGAAAAAGGAATTAAGATAGATAAAGCCATCTTGAAAGAATTCTTAAAAGAAATCAAGGAAAGAAGAGAGAAAATAGAAAAAGAGATTTATGAAGAAGCAGGGGAAAGATTTAACATTAATTCATCCAAGCAACTAGGAAAGATTCTCTTTGAAAAGTTGAATCTGCCACCTCTTAAGAAAACGAAAACGGGCTATTCTACCAATGAGGAAGTTCTGCAAGCTCTCTCGCTGATTCGCCCCTCTATTAGTAAGATATTAGAATATCGCCGACTCTTCAAATTAGAAACTACTTATGTAAAACCTTTCCCCGGGCTAATTAACCCAGAAACAGGAAGGATCCATACCTCCTTTAATCAGACTGTCACTGCTACAGGAAGACTTTCCTCCTCTGGGCCCAACCTGCAAAATATTCCTATCAGAAATAAATTGGGAGAAAGATTAAGAAAGGCATTTGTGGCTGAAAAAGAATACCTTTTTCTTTCTGGTGATTACTCACAGATAGAGCTGAGGTTTCTTGCTCACGTCTCAGGAGATAATAATTTAAGAAGTGCCTTCCTTAAGAATGAGGATATCCATCGCCAGACAGCAGCAGATATCTTCGACGTTCTTCCTCTCGAGGTTACAGCCCCTATGAGACGGAAAGCAAAAGTAGTCAATTTCGGAATTATTTATGGAATGAGTTCCCATGGGCTCTCCAGAGACCTGGGTATTTCTTATAAAGAAGCGGAAGATTATATTCAAAGATATTTTAAGCGCTACCCTAAAGTGAAAGAATATATCAATAAAACATTAGAGGAAGCTCGAGAAAGAGGATATGTAACTACTCTTATGGGAAGGAAAAGACCTCTTCCTGGAATTTCCTCTTCCCATAAAAGAACGCGGGAGTTTGCCGAGCGTACTGCT
This sequence comes from Clostridia bacterium, assembly GCA_030602435.1. Classification (GTDB taxonomy): domain Bacteria; phylum Aerophobota; class Aerophobia; order Aerophobales; family AE-B3A; genus JAUWRC01. The sequence goes on along the minus strand of JAUVZS010000100.1, from coordinate 2,851 downwards.
ATTAACAGTCCTATCCAGGGAGGAGCAGCCGATCTCATTAAGCTGGCTATGATTAATCTGGACAGGCGATTCAAAAAAGAGAAACTAGGAGTCTATATTATCCTTCAAATCCATGACGAACTTCTTTTTGAAGTACCCGAAGCTGAAATTGATATGACTCGGAAAATAGTCAAGCAGGAAATGGAAAAAGCAATAAAGCTATCCGTCCCCCTCCTGGTAAAAACAAAAGTGGGCAAAAACTGGGGCGAGATGAGGAAACCATAAATGCAAGTTCATGAGCTCTCTGCCAACAGGCTTCATAAGTTAATTAAAAATAGGGAAGTTTCTGTAGAAGAAATAGTTATCTCTCTATTTCAACGTATAGAGGAGGTGGAGAAGAAAGTAAAGGCTTTTCTCTTCCTCTATAAAAAAGAAGCCCTTGAGGAGGCCAGAAAATGGGATAAAAGAATCTCCCAGGGAGAGGATATAGGACCTCTCAGCGGTATTCCTATTGCTATCAAGGATAACATCTGCCTGGATAAAAAAGAGACTAGGTGCGCTTCTCGCATCCTTAAAGGATTCTATCCTCCTTATGCGGCTACGGCTATAGAAAGATTGAAGAAAGCAGGGGTTATCTTTATAGGTAAAACCAACATGGATGAATTTGCTATGGGATCGTCTACAGAAAATTCTGCTTTCCAGATAACCCGTAATCCCTGGAATCTAGAAACTATCCCTGGAGGATCCAGCGGAGGATCAGCAGTGGCTGTAGCTAGCGGAGAAGTTCCCCTTGCTTTAGGGTCAGATACCGGGGGATCCATTCGCCAACCAGCCGCTCTTTGCGGAGTAGTAGGTTTAAAACCTACCTATGGGCGAGTCTCCCGTTATGGCCTGGTAGCGTTTGCCTCTTCTTTGGATCAAATTGGCCCTGTCACTAAGACAGTTAGAGACTCTGCCAACCTTCTTCAAGTAATCTCTGGCAAGGATGAGTTTGATTCTACTTCTTTGGATTATCCTGTTCCTGACTACCTTCAATCTCTTATTTCTGAACTAAAGGGAATAAGAATAGGTCTTCCCAAAGAATATTTCATTCTCGGAATAGAAGAAGAAGTTAAAAAGAGAATTCTTACAGCAACAAAGGTACTGCAAGACCTGGGAGCACGGGTTGAGGAAGTATCTCTTCCTCATACAGAATATGCTGTAGCCACCTACTATCTGGTAGCTACGGCAGAGGCAAGCTCCAACTTGGCCAGATATGACGGAGTAGGATATGGATATCGAACAAAGGAAAAGACTAATCTTATAGATATGTATAAAAAGAGCCGCCAGCAAGGATTTGGGGATGAGGTGAAAAGAAGGATAATGTTAGGAACTTATGTTTTAAGCAAGGGATATTACGAGAACTATTACGGAAAGGCACAAAGAGTGCGTACTCTCATTAAAGAGGATCTGAATAAAGTATTTCAAGATTTTGATGCCGTTATCACCCCCACCTCTCCTACGGTCGCCTTTAAGGTGGGAGAGAAGATAGATGACCCTCTCAAGATGTACCTTTCTGATATATTTACCATCTCGGCTAATCTTGCTGGCATTCCTGGCATCTCCATTCTTTGCGGTTTCAACAAGGATAATCTACCCATCGGTCTTCAGATTTTAGGCAAAGCTTTTGATGAGGAAACTGTACTCAGAATTGCTTACGCTTATGAACAAAATACAGAATGGCATAAAAGAAGAGCGGAAATTTAATGAATAAAGACTGTCCAGTTATTATGGTGAGAGGAGAGACGCTGCCCGAGGTCTGGGAAAAGTCGCTCCTGGAATGCTGGAAGAAGGGAATAGCTGTAAAGACCGAATACGATAAGCCCGAAGATCCTCCCAGCAAGGACTGCACTATGATTATGGAAGTAATCCATCCCTTTAAAGAACCCCGTTTGCACCGAGCTTTCCCTGCTGGACTAGAAGATTTAGAGATATATCGCCAGGAAGTTTTATATGGTATCCATGATGACTGGATTAAACCGGAAGAGGGGAAATGGGAATATACCTACCATGAAAGACTATTTGATTACAAGATTCCCCACAATGCACAATCTATCAATCAAATAGACTTTATCGTTGATAAACTATCTAAAACTTCTTACTCCCGAAGAGCTCAAGCAGTCACCTGGAAATGCTGGCTTGACCCAGAATTCGACGATGCCCCTTGCCTTCAAAGATGCTGGTTTCGCATCTTTGGAGATAACCTGCAGCTAAATGTTCACATCAGAAGCAATGATGCCTTTAAAGCTGCTTTTATGAATATGTTTGCCTTTACTGAACTGCAAAAAATGATAGCGGAAAAAATTAGTCAGAAAATAGGAAAGAAAATAAAGCCGGGTAAATATGTACACATTGCCGATAGTTATCATATTTACGGTTCCTATTACAAAGATTTTCAGGGCTTTCTTAGCACCCTGGAAAAAAGATCCTTTGAAGAAAGAACCTGGGAAACCTGCTTTGCCGAGCCATTTTTCAAAGAAGCAAGAAAAAAATTGGAAAAAGAGACCAGAAAACCATGAAAATAAAAGAATTTGGAGATTTAAAAATCGCTTACAGGAAAGAAATGCCCGATAAGGTGGTTTTAAAAGAAAATTTTAAGAATGAGACATTTTTTACAGGGGTACCAGAGTATAATCTTAAACCAGATAATATTATAATCGATATAGGAGCTCATATAGGTGCCTTTTCAATTCTTGCTGCTTCTAAACTAAGAAAGGGTAAAGTTTATGCCATAGAAGTATCTAAAGAAAATTTTCAATATCTAGAAAAAAATGTTATTCTGAAAATCGATTTATTATGAATACATATTTTATTAAAAAAGGGTATAAGTGCA
>JAUVZS010000092.1:0-5722 GCA_030602435.1 Clostridia bacterium | reverse complement strand
TAATGGCCAAGATGATGATGGAGATGGCTATGTAGATGAAGGAGATGAGAATGAATTCATTTTCCGTGGCCTTTCTAATCTCATCACCACTCGTTCCAACTGCTTTACTCTTATTTCCCGCGGCGAGGTTATAAGGGGTGGCAAGGTAGTAGCAGAAAGAAAAATAAAAGCAATCATAGATCGGGGCAGCTCACCTTTAAAAATAAAATATTACCGGGAACTAAGGGAAGATTAATAATTCGTATCTCGTCGCTCGTATCTCGTATCTCGTATTCCCTCTCTTAAGAGTTCATAGTTTATAGGAAAGTTCTGAAAATACAATTTTGGAGACGAAATCGCTCTGGGCTTCGACTCACCCGTTCGCAATGACAAAAAGGAGGGTGCTAATGGTTGAACAAACAAGTAGGTTAGCAGTAATTAAGAGGGAAACTAGGATCACGGTGACGGTGGTCGTAGCAGCATTTTTTGTAGCCCTACTATTTCTTCCAAACTTTGACTCAGTTAGTGCATCAGCTCAAGAGAGTACTGATGCTTCTCTTGGCATCACAACTCAAGATGGAGAGTTGAACGGTGCCATAGGATACGAAAGTCCTGAGTTATATGCGGCGTTTGATACCAACAGGAATGGATCTTTCTTTGCCAAAAAGATCACCGAGATTAAGAATAGAACTGAAATTATTACAGGTATTCTTTCTGAAGAGGAAAAGATTAAGAGCATCGTGCGTAATTTTATTGAGGCGATAGAGAAAAAGGACGTGGACAGGGCGCTCTCCTTCTTTGCAAAAGATGCGGCTTGGGTCACACCTGAGGGTACATTCAAGGGCAAGGAGGAGTTGAGACGTTACTTGATCTGGTTGGCTCAGTCTACTCCGAATCTAACGATTACACAAATCAAGATTGGGATCATGGCGGAGGAAAATAAGACTGTTTACGAACATCTCTTAAAGAGTGCGATCGAGGGTATGAAATGGGAAGTGCCGGTCATCTGCGTGTACGAGTTCAGCGGTGAAAAAATCCAGCATCTAAGGTCCGTTTATGACAGGCTGTCGATGGCTAAACAGATGGCTAAGGGATGGCTGGCAAAAAGCGTAGTGAGTTCTATTATAAAGCTAGTGGAAAAAGGACTGCATTAGTGCTTCTTGCAGCTTTCTGCCAGCTCCCAAATATGCAAAACATTCATATTCCCAAAATCCAAAGACCTACCAACCAATAAGTTTAAGAAGATGGGCTTGAGAGAAGATTGATGAGCTTGGGACTGATGGACGACAAATTGTTGAAAGTGTAGTAGAGCTTAAAATCTATTCCTAAAATATTTGACTTTTTCTTTTAATTTTACTAGAGCTAATCGAATTTTATGTCATCTCTCAGTTTTTGCACGAGTTTCCATTAACTTCCTAAATTGATGAATATCATGAGGAACAGTTTTAATTAGAGGAAGCCAAATTAGAGCGCAGGGTATAGCAAAGAGAGTAAAAACATATAGAGTGAAACTCAGCCCATACCGATCAGCCATAACTCCTCCCAAAAAAGGGCCAATCCCTACTCCAATGACATCGGTGAGGTTAGCCACAGAAAGCATTATACCCCTGTTTTCGGGTACATTAACATTCAGAAAGATGGCTCTTGAATTGGGACCAGCCACGGAAGCCAGGCTGATCCCCAGAAAACCAATTAAAATAGTCATTATTATACGGAACCACCCCATATCAGCTGAAGGAAAATAGATTATAGTAAAAATTATTAAAGGAACAGCTCCAAGGATTGTAGCTATGCAAAGATTTATCTGCTGGATGGGACTCTTTTTGTAGAAGTGATCTCCCATATGTCCTCCATAGAGATTACCTACTATTCTTGCCATTCCGAATACGAAACCGATTAGCGTTGCCGCAGTAATAGTGAATCCTCTTTCCTTAACAATGAATGTTATGACCCAGAATGATAGAATTCCCCAGGGAATACATCCCGGAATGCTCTGCAGGTTAAGAAATAGATTTGTCCGAATGGTTATTATTCTCTTGAAGTCTCGAAGTTTAACCTTATGTAGATAGGCCACTCCAGAGCTTACCGATTTTTCAATTTCTGATTCAGTAGCTCCCCTCTCTGGTTCCTTTGCAAGAAGATAGAAAAGTAGAATCAGAATGAAATTAGGTACAGAAACGAGAATAAAAGGATATCTCCAGCCTAATCTTGGACCAATTATTCCAGCCAAAACTGCACCTAGTAGATAACCAAGACCAACTGCGGACATAAACCAACCGATACTTCTGCCCCTTTGCTGAGGAGGAAAATAATCTCCTAATAGAGAATATCCCACTGGCAGGATAACCCCGATTCCCAGACCGGTTAAGGCTCGAACCAGAAAAAGCTGGGCATAGCTCTGGGTAAAGGCTGTCAAAAAACAGGGAATTTCTCCTATTAAAGCACCAAAGACAAGCAGTCTTTTTCTCGAATATTTATCAGTCCAGTAGCCCCAGAGGATAGTTGATACTGCTCCAATTACAATGAAAATCGAACTTACTGCTCCCATCTGAGCATGCTTTATTCCAAATTCTTTTTCTACCAGCAGATAGTTGGGAATTAAAGCTGCCTGGTCTGCAGTAAAGAAAACAGCTATAAGTATTAACAAAACTAAATCTATTCTTAAACCAGAAATAGCATTTTCGGCTTGTTTTATTTTCAAAGTAATAGACCTAATAAGGAATAGTTGGGGGTCTTTTGAATTTTTATTTTCATAGCCTGATACTTTTTCATCGAAAGCACCTCATCTTATCCGGTACCTGTCCTTGAAAAGGACTTCTGTTAAGTCATCAATTTAACTCTTTTCTACCTGGTGGACGCTCAACGTCCGCCAATCTGCATGTTGAAAGATAAAGACATACATAAATTTAGATTGATCTCTGCAAAGGGACAACTAAACAACTAACTGTGTTAGGATCGGCTTCTGCCACTGCCTTAGCCATTTCCTCTGTATTCCCGCTCTGAGAATGATAAATAACTAAAACCTTGGGCATTTTTATTTCACCTCCTTGTCACTTAACCTTTTCCCTCAAACCCTTTCCAGCTTTAAACCTAGGGACTTTTTTAGCAGGAATATCTAATGCTTCTCTTGTCTGAGGATTCCTTCCTTTTATCCCCGTCAAGTTCTCATTCACTCCTTTTTCGGAACTTGTTTTAGCATTCTCAAGATCCAATAAATTTACCAAAATCTGCAGTTGTTTCAGGAACCGCTATCTTTTTAATCTCATCTAAACTCTGAGTAATTTCTTCAAGATCCTTTTGTCGTAGCTTTGTTAAAAAATTAGTAAATTCACCCGCTGCTACTCGGAACACACATCGCTCAAAAACAGTTTGCACATGTTCTCCTCTAACATAAACTCTCTTTTTTCTACCAGCCATATAAGATTTGATGGAGTAAGGATTGTTGTTCAGATAATCTCTCACATATTCTGTAACCTCTTCTTTTTTCAGGTTGTGCTTTCTTGCAAATTCCTCGTTGTACATAATATGTGGTTTTGGGTAAATACTACCAATGATCCTCACTAAATCATCTTTAATTATTACACTAAGATAAGTACCTTGACAATCCCCGGGACACATCTGAACATCCGGGAATTCTCTTTTTTCCGGGCAATCACCTTTTCCTAAAAGTAATTCCACATAAAATAAATTAGTATCTTTAAGATATACAGCTTTAACTTCTCGTCCGACAATCTGCATGTTGAAAGATAAAGACATACATAAATTTAGATTGATCTCTGCAACAGGATAACTAACTGTGTTAGGATCGGCTCCTGTCAGTGTGATTCAACAAACTTTTTTTATACTTTGTTAAGTCTTATGTCTTTACTATTCTAAGCACTGAGATACAGCCATTTTGCTTAATATCTATGCTCTTACATCCAATATTCAAAGGTTATCCAGTCCTTTATCACTTTCCTTTTTTACTTTTAGCTTCTATGGCATCCACATACACAACGACCCCCCAGCTAAAGTACCCAATTGCGCTAATCACAAAAGCAGCAATTGCCAGCAGCAACCAAGATATTGGCTCTAAGCCAAGACTGACGTTCGCAGCGTCACCAATGACTCCTAACACAGCGAATATGACACCAAGAAAGAAACTGATGTGACCGCAAAGACCCGAGACACCAATACTAGCCACTATCTATTTACGGTCCTCCCAACGTCTTGCCATGGATATCACCTTCTCACTTCACTTTCTCCCTCAACCCCTTCCCTGCTACAAACTTAGCCACTTTCTTAGCTGGAATCTATATCTCTTCTCTGGTTTGAGGATTTACTCCTCTTCTTGCTCTTTTCTTTGCTCATACCATCTACGTATAACAAATTTTTCCTTTCCCTCTTCCACTTTGTCTTGATAACTTTCAACAGGAACCCGCCTCTTCATAATTTCTCTCAACACTTCTTTAAGTTGACGAATCCTAACCCCTCCTTGAAACTCCTCTTTGTTTTTGTCGTAGTCTAAGCGGCTTTCAATTACATGCTCTTTATCAAGGATAATAATAACATGCCCTCTCCATACGATTATGTCTAAAGGCTTTACTTTTTGGATGATTTCATCAACCTTTAAACCAGCTATCCGGACAGCATTGCCATAGCTAACTAAACTACTTGTGTTTCGGGGGGTGTAACCATTTGTAGTATAATAGAGTAGACCAGAGCAATCTAATCCTTTCAACATCCATTTCTCCCGGACCTTTATGGGAAGCGAAGAAGTCGGTTTATAAAAAGAGAGCATTTGAGGGATACCATCTTTATAGTTCCCACCCCACAGGTAATTACTACCTTTGGCAGATAGAAGGTTTTGGATAATAGTTTGCTTTGAAGGCAGTTTTTTAGGTCTTTCAGGAGGTTGTATTTTCACTATTTTCACAAATCTACTATCAATAAAATAGCCCTTGTTCGTTGAGTAGGGATAGTCCTTTGTTGTTACTTTGTATACTATTCTCCCATCCTTTTCAATGATTTCTTCAATTTGAAATACTGTTTTGGGGAAAGCGATAAATTCTAATTCCCCAATCTGATTCTCCTCATCAAGACGTAAGGTGCTACCATCTTTTCGTCCAAAGACACCGGGAAAATCTGGAGTATGTAAAACAGGCGTAGGTAAGGTAGCGATAGCATACTTAGCTGAATGTTTTACTGCTAATCCTGAGTTCAATCCTCCAATTAGAAAAAAAGCAAAAATCATAACTAACACTTTTTCAAAGGACATCGCTTTATTTACCCCCCTTTTTATTCAGCCTAAAATTGACTTATTTGTAAAAATCGGGTAAGTTGTTTTATTTTTTTTCAGCTCTTTCACTGCTTTAGAATATTAACCTGTTTAGCGATGGGGCTCCAAAGTCTTTAAAAATTCAGGGTGAACTCTATACCCGAGTTCAATAGCTCTATCACAATGTTTAATAGCCAATCTATATTCTCCTTTACAATAATAGACTACGGCTAAATTGTTATGTGCCTCAGCATAGTTAGGATTAATCTCTATAGCTTTCTTAAGCTCAGCGATAGCCTCATCATACATCCCTTTACCGCCATAGACTAGACCAAGGTTACTATGTGCCTCAGCATAGTTAGGATTAATCTCTATAGCTTTCTTATACTCAGCTATAGCCTCATCATACATTCCTTTCCCACCGTAAGCTACCCCAAGGTTGTTATGTGCCTCAGCATCGTTAGGGTTAATCCCTATAGCCCTTTT
>JAUVZS010000250.1:0-2942 GCA_030602435.1 Clostridia bacterium | reverse complement strand
TTCTGACATTTATAGCCATCCCGATAACGGATAAGCTCCTTGAGTTGCCTATTAAAAAACGGTGTATATGGTTCGAAAGAAATTCCACCCTTCCAGTGAGGACTTTGCGCGCCTGCCAACAAACCCCGATGAGCTATACTCATTTTTGCTTTAGTTTTTTTTGTAATATGCTTACCTTTATGAGCTTCACTTATTTTTATTCTTGTTTCGAGAGAATTTAAATATCCCAATTCTTTCTTTCTTCTCACCCGAGCTTCCCTCATTTTTTGTTTGGATTCTATTGAAAAATGTTTACCCCACATAAAATTCTTTTTTCCTTTCTTAGCTTCCCTTAGTTTTTTCTTGGTTTCTTCTGTGTGGTGTTTTCCTGTGTTTCCGTAAATTTTATCTTTTACTCTTATATAAACTCCTACCGGCATATTAGTGTCCTTTCTCTTTTTTCCCCTCGGGCGACTCTTCTCCGAATTCCTCTCTGAGAATTTTCCCCAGCACCTCTCCAGATAGAGACACAAGTTGAGAAAGATTGAACACTCCATACGGAGTGAGCATACTTGTCACTTCAGGAGAGGTTTCCGTATAGCCTAGTTCTGTTGTTTTATCCTTAATCAGCTCTATCTTCTCAGCCTTAGTCAGCTTCTTTAGCTCTATCTTCTCGGGTTCGTTAGCTAAGGGAAGGTCGATAAGTTCGTCTATCATTTCTTTTAGTCGTTGCGGTGGTACACGGTGCAATTCATTCCAATCAGAGACAGCATATTTCTTTAAAAAACCCTCCTTAACCACTCTTTCTTTACGTATTGTCTTTATGTCATCTATTAGATTTTTCATCGTGTTGAACACCTTCATATCCTCGTGATAGGCTTCGGGATGTTGTTTATAGGTAGCCAAGTCCAGCTTCTTATACCCTATCTCCCTGGCTAGATTTTTAATCTCATCTATTTGGGTTGGTGTAATTGGAGAATCTTCAACCTCGGTGATTTTGTCGGGGTGAAGTTCTTGCCATTTCTTAGATGTTATCACTTCCTCTGGGTAATCAGGGATTTTTCCCTCTTGTACAATCTCCATATCCTCAATATCCTGCGTAAAGTATTCAGAGGCATTACTAAGGGTAAGGGAAGCATCTACTACGGCTCGTTTCTTCGCCATTTTGAGTATAGTATTATGCACAGAAGCCAGGTCTTTTCTTTCTAGTTTATATTCTGTCCAAGTTCCATATTTACCCTTTTTAGTTCTTTTCGCTAATGGTTTTCTTCCTTCAAGTTTCTTTTCTGTTACCCACATATAGCGATATTTCTCCTCAAAAGAGTTACAGCTACCTATTCCCTCACCGACTACTCTATCATCGCTCATCAACCGCAAGACACATTTAATCTGAAAGCTGAAGAGTTCTCTATCCCAATCTTCAATGCTATCAATAACCTCATACTCTGGCCGGGTTATATACCGTGACATTATCTTCTGTGCCCCAGGTAACATAAGAAAGGGCTTTGCTATTCCCGGGACTTTGCCGTAATCTACCCCATCTTTTAGCTGACTCTTAACAAAATCCTGAAAGTCCTTCCATTTGTCGCTAAATTCCTCTATGCTTAGTGCTCTGGAAGACTCTGGAATTACCTCTGGGACAAACACTTTCTCTTTGTTGTTAACCATGATGACGCTCCTTTAATGTGAATTTTCTATGGCAAAATGGACACTCAATCTGCTTGTCTAGTCTGGCCTGCATTTTCTCTCGTTCTCTTTTTTCGGCTTCTAGTTTTACTTGCTGCTCAGCTTCTAGCTTCTTTGCCTTATGCTCTAATTCAGCCTTTTCCTTGCGAGCTTTCTCTTCTAATCCTAATCGTTTTTCTTCAGCTGCTTGTCTTTCCCACTTAATCTTTTCTTCAAGTTCTCTCCTTTTGGCCTCTGCTTTCTCTCGTTCAGCGTGCATTTTCTCTTCTTTGGCTATTGCCTCTTTTCTAAGCCTCTCATTTTCTATTCTTATTCTTTCCTGCTCCTTTCTGTCCGCTTCTTCTTTGGCCAGTCTTTCCTCTTCTGCCTTCCTCTCTGCCTCTACTCTAGCAAGCTCAGCTTTCTCTTTGGCTTTGATTTCTACATATTTTTCCTGTTTCTCTAGGTATTCCTCGATAGGTACTATTAGGGCTTTGAGAATATTCGCAATCCCATCAATAGCCTTGCCTTCCCGTAGCGATTGTTCCTTTAGCTTCTTGCGAGCCCTCTCAATACATATTCTTTTCTCACGGAGGAAAAGCCTTCCTACCCTAGCTATTTCCATATCTACCGTTTGACTGGCATCTTTGACAACTATTGCTCTAGCTTTCTTTTCCCACTCGCTAGCAACCTGGAAATAACCACTGAAATTTTTCAGCAATACTTGTGCCTTTGTCTTATCTAGCCCACTTTTTTTGACTATTACTGCTAACTTATTACTCATCTTTATCCTCCTCTCCTAATACCCATTGTAATAGCTCTATTTTGTATTTATATTCCGGGATCTCTCGCTTGAACATCGCGACATTTCTCTCCCGCCTTATTAAGGCTCCTTGGTAAAACTCCAATTCTTGCTCAATCTCTTTCTTGCTTCTCATCCTTTACCTCCTTTAATCCCTATGCTTGTCTTTGAATTGCTCCTCATCCTCTATCTCCCACTTTTGCTCCTCATTATAAATATGCATTGCCTTGGAGTGCTCGTAGCACAGCCCCCCTGCCTTGGTAAACTTGCCACAAATAGAGCATAATCCTACGCTCATTTCCCCGTAGCCTCCCTTGCTACTTTAAACGGCTGATTCCCCTGGTAATCCTCTATAGCAACTTTAAGTTCCTGGAGTTCGTGCCGTGCCAATACTATTCTGTGGATCACCTGCCCAGGAATCTCATTTATCCTTAACATAATATCTTCTCCGCAGGGACTAGGAATAAGCTCAATCTTCATTAAAGTCCTCCCATTC
>JAUVZS010000271.1:0-2685 GCA_030602435.1 Clostridia bacterium | reverse complement strand
GTGGTTCTTCCCTCTCCTGAGTTAAAGATTACCTATACAGTAGATTTCCCTCGCTCTCCTCTCAAATCTCAATTTGCCGAATTCAGCATTAATGAGAAGACCTTTACTCAGGAGATTGCTCCTTCGAGAACTTTTGGTTTTATGGAGGAAGTGGAAAATCTGAGAGAAAGGGGCCTTATTCAAGGAGGGTCTTTAGAGAATGCGGTAGTGATTGATGAAAAGGGAATTATTAATAAAGAAGGACTGAGATTTCCCAATGAGCCTGTACGGCATAAGATTCTTGACTTAATAGGAGATCTTTACCTTTTGGGTGGACCGATCCAAGCTCACATTATAGCTGTGAAATCTGGTCATTCCTTTAACGTTAGATTAATTCAAAAGCTGGGAAGAAAGCTAATGAGCAGAAAAAAAGGTCTCTTGAATATAGATGATATTGAAAGAATTCTTCCCCATAGATATCCTTTTCTTCTTGTAGATAGAATTCTAGAGCTGGGAGAAAAGGAAATAGTAGGGATAAAGAACATTACTATAAATGAGCCTTATTTTGCCGGTCATTTTCCCGGACATCCTGTAGTGCCGGCAGTTTTAATTATTGAGACTATGGCTCAGGTGGCGGGAGCCTATCTTTTGTCTAAAAGTGAAAATCAAGGTAAGTTAGCTTATTTCGCTGGAATTGATAAAGCCAGGTTTAGAAAACCAGTAGTGCCGGGAGATCAGTTAATAACCAGAGTGAAAATTTTGAATTTAAGGAGAAACGTCGGTAAAGCTCATGCTACCAGTTCCGTAGCGGGAGAACTAGTAGCTGAGGCTGAGTTTCTCTTTAGCTTAGCGGAGAGATAATCTCGTATTGCGTCGTGCGTGATGCGTATTGCGTATAGTCCCCTCTCCCCTGAGGGGAGAGGAATAGGGTGAGGGGAGAATTAGTTAATTAGAGACCTCTGGGTATGTTATAATATATGACAAAGAAAATTGTCGAATCCAGGTTGAAGGAGGAAGAGCTAATTTCCTTGCCGGACAAAAATGAACTCCCCCAGCACGTAGCTATTATTATGGATGGTAATGGTAGGTGGGCAAAGAAAAGGGGCCTGCCTCGCAGCGAGGGACATAGGGTGGGGATGGAGAAGATAAGAGAGATAACCCAGATTTGTTTAGATTTTGGTATCAAGATTCTCACTATGTATGCTTTTTCTTACCAGAACTGGAAAAGACCGACAAAAGAAGTGAATTTTCTTATGAGTAGATTTAAAAGATATCTTGATAAAGAGATAAGAGAGTTAAACGAAAAAAAAGTTCGCTTTCAAGTTATTGGAAGGACAGAAAAGCTTTCACCTTCACTTCAGGACAAAATAAAGCGAGCTATGAGACTAACCAAAGATAATAAGGACCTTATTTTCAACCTAGCCATAAGCTATGGTGGGCAGGAAGAGATTCTAGATACAGCCAAAGTCCTAGCCAGGGAAGTTCAAAGAGGATATCTTACCCCAGAGGAAATAGATAAGAATTTATTCAGACAGTATTTATATGCTGGGGATCTTCCTTACCCTGATCTGCTAGTCAGAACAGGGGGTGAATACCGAGTAAGTAATTTCCTTCTCTGGCAGATTGCCTATACAGAGCTCTGGATTACTCCTGTTCTTTGGCCCGATTTTGGGAGAAAAGAGTTCAGCGACGCTCTTAAAGATTACGCAAATAGAGTGAGGAGGTTTGGAGGGATAAAGGGAGAATAAAGTGCCTTTGAAGCGGATCATCATTGCTCTCATCTTCATCCCTCTTCTTATTTTTTTTATATTACGGGGCGGGATAGTCTTTCTGGGGTTAGTCTGCATTATTATTGGAGGCGGCTTATTTGAGTTTTACCAGGGCATGAAGAAAGAAGATAGAAACCTTTTTTTGATTGAGGGTATCTGTCTTGGTCTGGTGGTACCGGTGAGTGTTTATCTTTGGGGAGAAGGTATCCTGCCACTCATTTTAACTCTTAGTATCTTTTTTCTATTTTTGAGACAATTTTTAAAATTTGAAGTTCAGCAGGCTTTTATCAATATTTCTTTGACTCTAGGAGGAATCCTTTATATAAGTGTTCTCTTTAGCTATGTTTTGATTCTAAGAAATAATCCTCCTTTAACAGGGGTCGGTTCTTTAAGCGGGGCAAAATTAGTAATGACTGTTTTTTTTGTCACCTGGATGGCTGATACAAGCGCCTATTTTATAGGTGGGAAGTGGGGCAGGCATAAACTATTCCCTCGGTTCAGTCCCTATAAATCCCTGGAGGGCCTTGTGGGAGCAGTTCTGGTAAGCTGTATAGCTATGTTTATTTCTCAATTGTGGCTTTCCTTTTCTCTCACTCATACCTTCATCTTAGGGATATCGGTGGGGATAATAGGGCAAATGGGAGATTTTTTTGAATCTATGCTGAAGCGAGAAGTAAAGATAAAAGACTTCGGGAAAATTCTTCCCGGGCATGGAGGAGTGTTGGATAGGTTCGATAGCCTTCTTTTCACCATTCCCTTCTTTTATTATTATATCAAGTATCTTCTATAGCGTATAGCGGGTAGTAGCGGTCGGATTTAGACCTAACACCGACTTCTCAGTTAAATTGATTCTCTGTCCTGGACTAATTTCTAATTCACTCAATTAACTAATTATTTCTTTTAATTTGATAAATCAAACCGCTACTTCCTATAGGAG
>JAUVZS010000110.1:0-5193 GCA_030602435.1 Clostridia bacterium | reverse complement strand
TTTAAGGATTATTTAAAGGCATATAAACACATAGAAGAAAAAAAGGATAAGACAATGAAGGTCATTATCAATATAAATGAAGAATGAAGATGAAAAAAATAAGGAAATGATGAGGAACTACCCCTTGTAGCCAAGATACTTGAGATTAAAGGTTCGGAGTCCGAAATCCTTGCCTAGGTAAGTCGAGGTTACGAGCTTCGATTGATTGTTTTAACAAAAGGGCCCAAAGGTAGCCGTCTGTATACCCAAGGCAAAGACTCCACATGTAAAGGTATACCACCGGCTAAAATTGTGGATACTGTGGGAGCCGGTGATGCATTTACCGCGGCTGTTACCCTTGGATTTCTAAAGGGCAATGACCTGGATCAGATTAATAAGCATGCCAATCGGGTAGCTAGCTTTGTCTGTTCTCAAAGTGGTGCCACACCTAAACTGCCGCATGATTTGATCTAAAACATGCTGAAAGTTTAAAATATGTAATTCTGAACGATTACCCACCAGCTAGTGAATGAAGAATTTCCCGTGTCTGGGGATAGAGTTTTCTGTATATGGAGAAAAGCTCGTCGTATACTTTCCTTAGACTAGGATTCGGTTCGATCCTCTTGGTTTTAGTCATCTTACGGGCTACACTACTCGCCTCTTGGAACGAGCTGTAGATATTTGCGCCGATTCCTGCCAGGAGCGCAGCACCCAGGCTCCCTGTTTCCTGAAAATCAAGCACATCGAGTGGCTTTTGTAGTACGTCCGCCTTTATCTGATTCCAGAGATCGTTTTGAGTACCTCCTCCTACAGCACGAATCTCCCTCACAGGTCTTCCCCTCATCTCTTCAAGACACATAATGACATCTCGCAAACCTAAAGCAGTCCCTTCAAATACTGCACGGGCAAGCTCTTTACGTGTTGTTGTGGATGAAAGCCCGATAAATACACCCCTGGCGAGTGGATCCCAGACAGGAGTACGCTCTCCCTGAAGATAAGGAAGATAGAGAATGCCATTAGCTCCCGGCTTCGAGGACGCGGCAAAATCTGTCATACGCTCAATGGATTCTGCTCCCTGGTCATCAAAAAATTCACGTGAAAACCAATCAATGGATGCGCCGCTACTGGTCATTGTTCCGATTCCAAGCCAGGATTCTTTTTGAATAAAGCCTGAATTAAGCCATCTGCGGTCATTAGTTGGTCGAGCGAGGGGCATTGTAACACAGTCAGTTGACCCGGCAATATAAACAAGAGTTCCTTCCTCCAGAGCACCGGCACCAAAAGCAGAAGCCACTGCATCCCCACAGCCGCATACAACCGGAGTTCCTTTCTTTATGCCAGTTTCATCAGAAGCAGCTTTGCTGACACCCCCAATAACTTCTGAAGGCCCGGCAATACCAGGCAGGCGGCTTTTATCAATAGAGAGCTTCTGGCAAAGATTCTCCGACCACTGGAAGAGGTTGTTGATATCAGCCAATCCAGTAAGAGAGGCCATTGTGGAATCAGTATAATAACTACCTGTCAGGCGTCCTGTAATATAGGTATTTCCAAATCCAAGCATCTCTGCTTTCTTGTAAATATCTGGCTCTTCATCTCTGAGCCACATCATGCTCGTTACTGCAGAGGTTCCTGGAACAAGTACATTGCCGACTATTTTTTGATACTCATCTCGTGAAATCAGGGATAGAATTTCTTTTACCTGGCTGATGCTTCTCTGATCACAATAGGGAATCGCTGGATACATTGACTTTCCTTGGGAATCAATGGGTACTACCGAAGGATAGAATACTGATAGTCCTATTCCATCTATAGCATCCCCTTTCACCCCAGCTTCACACAAGGCGGCATGGATGGCTTCCACAATACCTTGCCACCATAACTCAGGGTCACTCTCTACCCATCCGGGCTTCGGGGAAGACAAAGTGTAAGGAGAAGATCGCCCAATACCTATCAGAGCGCCTTCAGGCTTATATATTCCCACCTTAACCCCGGATGTACCGAGGTCGATTCCAACGAGGAGATTATTAATCGTAGGTGATAACAATTTTCCACACCCCTTCTTCATGCCGCCTAAGCATCTTAATACCTTCTTCTACATCCTCAAGTGGCAACCGATGGGAGATAATTGGTTTTAAATTTACCTTTCCCAGGCTCATCATTTTCAAAGCTACTGGGAAATCATTGCAGAATCCCAGGGTGCCGAGAACAGTTAGCTCATCTAAAGTTAAAGAAGTGAGATTAAAGGGATCTGTGGCTTTCCCAGACCATCCAATGAGCATAATCGTTCCCCCTCGTTTGACAAGGGAGACGGTCAAGCCAAGGGTTGCTGGAAGCCCTACTGCCTCGATAACACAATCAGCGCCAATGCCATCAGTGAGTTCTTTTACCTTCTTTTTAATATCCTCATTTTTTGCATTTAAGGTATGGTGAGCTCCCAACTCTTTAGCCTTTTTCAATTTGAACTCAACTGTATCGCTAACCAGAACCTCTACACCCTTGTTCAATACATGCTGGAGTGTAAGGCTACCCATTGTACCACATCCAATAATGACAACAAAATCGCCAAGACGAATACCGCAGCGCTCAACTGCATGAAGAGAGCCAGAGGTTGGTTCTGCTATGGCTGCCTCTTCAAAAGGAACATTATCAGGCTTACCATGGACAAAACCTGCCTCAGCAATAACGTACTCTGCAAGCGTTCCGGGCAGCTGATGTCCGGTAATCTTTAAGTGGGTACAGAGATTGTATTTTCCAGCACGGCAAGCCGGACACCTCTTGCAGGTAAAAAAGGGCTCGATTACTACAGGCTGGCCAACTTTCCATTCATTCACTCCCGGGCCACACTTTGCAATAATACCGGATCCCTCATGGCCAAGGATGATAGGTGGCTTAATCATTGGGTGGTGACCCGTATACCCATCAACATCTGATCCACAGAGGCCTGTTGCCTTTAGCTGTACGAGAACCTGGTCCTCTTTTGGCTCGGGTACAGGTACATCCTCTATTACAATTGTCTCCAGCTCCTTTAATACTGCTGCTTTCATTGTATCTTTCAATTCTTTTCCTCCTCCAGGTTCAATATCTGGCGATTATAAATTTCCCGCAGATGATTGAATATATTGAGGTATTCTTTACTTTTATAATCAGGATAAGTCCACTCCCAGGGCTCAAAACCCCTTCCCCTTTTAAATTTAAGGGTAATCTCAGCATAAATTCCTTTCCTCAAATAAATTCGGTGTTGAAAATTTTTGGTAGTAGCCAGAACCAGTTTGGAAAGGGTGAGATATCCGGGGTCGAGATTTATGCGGCGATGGGTAGAGTTAGAAGAAGAAAAATTTTCTTTAAGTTGGTTAGAATGATAAAGAAAATTTTCCTCAAGTTGGTTAGTAAATAGCTTAATTTCTACTATTTTTGCCGGGTCAATCAGATTCTGAAAACTTATAAACTTTCTCTTTAAGCCAGTTCCCATCTCTTTTTCGTAATGATTGGTATAGTAAAAGGAAAGAACAGGGCTCTTAAAATCAAGGGGGCCAAATTTTTGGCTAAGTTCTTTTTCTACTTCATCAAACAAATTCTCCTCCCCCGAGATCATACCTACAATTAATTTCACCGGTAGAGGCAATTTAGTTTTTCCCATTTTATTGTTTTCTTTTGACTTGGATTTGAACGAGTGCCGTGTTGTAGCAGAAGCGCTATAGTTAAACTAAAGAAAGGTCAAAAATAGGTATTTTGATTTTTTTCTGAGGAGTCTGTTTATCCCAGATAATCTTTTGTAATCGCTCTACAGCTTCGGGATCAAATAATTTCTCTCCACACTGTTGACAAACTTTTGCAGGAACATTTTCCACAATAATCCAGTGACCTTCATAAAAAAGAGTATAACTAATTAATTTCTTTTCAACTTTTCCTCTACATAAATCACACCTCATATTTATCGCCTCCTCTTTTTAAAATCTACCCATTCTTCTTACCATCTCCTTCTTTGCCGCATGTTTGTTCCTCCTCAGGTTTTAAATGAGTTATTATTAGTCTACATTAGCCGAATCAAAAAGTAGCCCCCCACACAGAATGTGGCAATCATAGCTATAACATCCCAGCCAAGTTTCAAAAATGACTTCCGAGACCTATAAATCAATCCTACGATGACTATGCTGGTGAGAATTATTCCTAGCATTAAAGTGGCCAGGTGGGTAATAGAGATGTGTGATAAGAGCTCACCCTCTCGGAAAAGAAAGTCACTGAGTGGAATAATCATGATATCAAAAAAATTGCTTCCCAGAATATTACCTATGGCCATGTCAACGGCAAATGTAAGTGCAGTGATAGAAACTATGAGTTCGGGCAGGGAAGTAGCCAGGGCAAGAAAAGTTGTACCCACTAAGCTTTCACTCCATCCCATAATACTCACTACTTCTTCTCCAATTAAAGCTAGCCATATTCCCAGAATAACTATACTTATAAAGTAAAGGCAGAATTTGGCAATAACAGATTTTAAAGAAATATGTGCATATAAAGGTGATCCTTTAGGTTCATCCGAATGGGAGATTTGATTAGTTTTCTCAGAGAGAAATATTAGCCTTATTCCTAAAATAAAAATGAAAACTAATAATAGGCTCTCCAGTCCAAATCCAAAAATACCTAATCTAATTTGCAGTTGTGACCTTAAAAGAGTGGAGAAACAAATGATTCCTAAAAGGATTATGGTTAAACCTCCAGATAGAATATGGTTTTTTCTTGCTTCAGATAGCAATGGTCCACTCCCCTGAATTAAATCTAAAAGTGCAATAATCATTAAATTTATCACAATCGTTCCAAACATATTTCCTACTGCTAAATTAGGTGAGTGAATGAGGGTTATAGAACTAGCGCTGGTGACAAATTCAGGTAGGGAAGTGGCCACAGCTAAGAAGATAAATCCTATGAGGAGTTTTGTAATGTGTGTTTTCTCAGAAATAATATTTCCATAGAAAGATAACTTATAGCCAGCATATATCATGGCTGCACTACAGATGATGAATTTTAACCACGTAGACATTAATATCCTCACTATACGCTATCCGCTATTTTAGCCAGCCTATCAAATCTTCAAAGTTCTTGATTCCTTTTACCTGCATGTATTGTTTAATGCCTTCAATTACTTCAAGGGCTGTTTTAGGGTCAATGAAATTTGCTGTTCCTATGGCTACAGCACTGGCTCCAGCTAAGATAAATTCC